>CAKZKB010000599.1 GCA_937121005.1 uncultured cyanobacterium
CGTTACGCGAACTACTATTTTAACGCGACTTGTCAGTTCCAGATTTATATTTATCGTCTGGGAATTTTACAACGATCGATCGCACCCGATCGTCCGCCTTGGCAAAAAAATCGCTGTTGGGATTACACTCAAATTATTGTAGAATGGAACGAGGACGAAGATTCGATCCGATGGAAAGCGATCGGCGATCGCGACAGCATTCCCACTCAAGCAGGTACTATCTCCCTCAACAATTCGATCGCGGATTAGATTGGTTAGCAAATGACTATATTACACGGTAACTGGAACGAACAGAACGAGACTTTCCTGGTTTGGGGAGAAACTTGGCGGCGGTTTGCGGCTGAGGAAAATTATAGCACGGATGAAGTGCAAGATCATCCCTTTGCTACCGAACCGGAAGAATTACTCGCAGAGGTGCGATCGCTGGTGACGTTACAAAAAGTAAAAGAAACGCGATCGCAGGTTGTTTCTCTACCAACGTACCACAAAGACACGGGCGAAGCAATCCCCCAACATTCGGCGGCGAATTTATCCGAAGCATTGCTATCGTTACAGCCTTGGCGAGTGGAAGCGGTATCGCTGTCGCCACTGGCTGCATTTGAACTGTTGCAAAACTTACCATTAGGAGAAGCGATCGCCTCCGAATCTTTTGTCGGGACAGATTTAAAGTTTTGGAGTCATATTGCTCGCTGGAGTTTGGATCTGCTGGCGCGAGGCAAATTTTTACCGCAAATTTATCGCACTGAAACCGGAGACGCGATCGCGCGTTGGCAGCCGCTTCTCGACAGTCAGATCGATCGCGATCGCTTGTTACATTTTTCTCAGCAAATGCCGATCGTCTGTCGCAGCTACGGGAAGAATAAAAACGAAGCCAACCTCGCCGCCGCCATTCCTTTACTGCGAAACTTCCTAGCAAGTATTATTGACTCGCAAGTTCGCAACTGCATTGATATTGACGGTTTACCCAAGCAAACTACACCGATTAGCGAATGGTTGCAAGCTGCTAGTAACAGTTTGCCACAAATTGATGTCGCCGATGAAGACATCGAACCCCTTGAAAATGCGATCGCCACTTGGAGCGAACCCGTCGCCTCTTATCTAGCCGGACGCAATCAATTTCATGCCTGTTTTACCTTGCGTCCGCCGGAAAATGGCACGTCACAATGGCAGTTAGAATATGGTTTGCAAGCCGATGACGATCCAGAATTGATTGTGGACGCACAAACCGTTTGGAATCACCCCGTCGAACAGCTAACCTATCGCAATCGTACCGTCGATCGCCCTCAAGAAACCTTGCTAAAAGGACTGGGATTCGCATCGCAATTATACCCGACGATCGAGGCCAGTTTGCAAGCGGCAACCCCCGAAACTTGCCCTCTCGATCCCATTGGTGCTTACGAGTTTCTCAAAAGTGTGGCGTGGCGACTTCAAGATAGCGGTTTGGGAGTCATTCTCCCGCCGGGGTTGACCAATTTAAACGGTGCGGGTAGTCGTTTGGGACTTAGCGTTCGTGCCGAAATTCCCAAGAAGCGCAGCAGCGTCGGTTTGCAAGGGTTGTTAAATTTTAAGTGGGATTTGTCGTTAGGGGGAACAGCAATTTCGCGGGAAGAATTCGAGCATCTGATTACCCAAGGCAGTCCTTTAGTAGAAGTGAATGGAAACTGGGTAGAATTGCGGCCGGGAGATGTGCGATCGGCCATGCAGTTTTTCAACAAACGCGAAGGGGAAATGTCCCTTTCCTTAGAAGATGCGCTGCGGGTGAGTACGGGAGAAACAACAGCGATCGACAAGTTACCTGTAGTGCAGTTTGAAGCGGGTAAAGAGTTAGAAGAGTTGATGGAGACCCTAACCGGAAATAAAACTGTCGAAGCGATCGCGTCTCCCGATAATTTTCGCGGTCAACTGCGACCCTACCAAGCACGAGGTGCGGGGTGGCTGGCCTTTTTAGAACGGTGGGGAATGGGTGCGTGTTTGGCAGACGACATGGGGTTAGGAAAAACAGTCCAAGCGATCGCGTTTTGGCTGTCTTTACAAGAAAAAGATGCCCTAGATGCGCCGATCTTGCTAGTGTGTCCGACTTCGGTTTTGGGAAATTGGCAGCGCGAGATCCAGCGTTTCGGCCCGAGTTTGAAGTCAATGGTGTATCATGGCAGCGATCGCCCCAAGGGAAAAGATCTGTTAAAAGCTGTTCGCAAACATAATATACTGATTACCAGCTATTCTTTAGTGGCTCGCGATCGCAAAGATCTGCAAAAAGTGAACTGGCGCATTGTCACCCTCGACGAAGCGCAAAATATCAAGAATCCCACCGCCAAACAGTCGCAAGCGGTACGGGAACTGAACGCCGATTTTTGTATGGCGCTGACGGGAACTCCGGTCGAAAATCGTCTCTCGGAATTGTGGTCGATTATGGATTTTCTCAACCCCGGTTATTTGGGTCAGCGAGAATTTTTTAAGAAGCGTTTCGCTACCCCAATTGAAAAGTACGGCGATACGGACTCGCTGCAAACCCTGCGATCGCTGGTACAACCGTTTATTTTGCGCCGCTTAAAAACCGATCGCAGCATCATTCAAGATCTGCCAGAAAAACAGGAGAATATCGTCTTTTGTTCCCTGACGATCGAGCAAGCGAAACACTACGAAGCGACGGTGAAAGCCGAACTCGATGCCATTGACAGCGCCGAAGGGATACAGCGACGGGGTAAAATTCTGGCAATGATTACCAAATTGAAGCAAATTTGCAACCATCCCGAACTGACAAAAGCGAAGACAAAGAAAGTGAAAAGTAGCGACTTGGGTAAACAGTCGGGGAAATTGCAGCGCTTGCGAGAAATGCTCGAAGAAGCGGTTTCTGAAGGCGATCGCGCGTTGATTTTCACCCAGTTTGCCGAGTGGGGAAAACTGCTAAAATCCTATTTAGAGCAACAGTTCGATCGCGATATCTTTTTCTTGTACGGTGCAACGACACGCCAGAAACGAGAAGAAATGGTCGATCGCTTCCAGAACGATCCCCAAGGCCCGCCGATTATTATCCTATCATTAAAAGCGGGCGGTACGGGACTCAATCTCACCCGCGCCAACCATGTTTTCCACTTCGATCGCTGGTGGAACCCCGCCGTCGAAAATCAAGCCACCGATCGCGCCTT
>CAKZKB010000600.1 GCA_937121005.1 uncultured cyanobacterium
CGATAGGCGTGAGGTGACACGATGGCATACAGCGATTTTACCCTAGAGCGCGTCAAAAAGGAGTTCGGTTTAACGATCTCGTCGCGAGAAGATCTGTTTGCCGATGTTAGTCCCATCGAATACAGCGACTCCTTAAAAGAAACCCTCTCCTATAATATCCCAATCGCCCTAGCCAGCAACACCGAAAAAGCGCGATCGGAGATGATTATCGCCCCGATCCTACTCGAACTCACTCGACTTTCCCATAGACAAGTTAGCTTGTTCTCTGGCGTAGACTTTACCGTCGAACCCGAACGCGGTTTAAATGGAAGCTGTGACTTTTTGTTGACGCGATCGCCAGACCTGTTAATAGTAACAGCACCCGCGATCGCCGTTGTTGAAGCCAAGAAAGAAAACATTAAAGGTGGCTTGGGACAGTGCATCGCCGAGATGGTAGCAGCGCAAATATTTAACCAGCGAGAAAAGGCGATCGTCCCGATCGTTTACGGAGTTGTTACCACTGGGGAGATTTGGCGGTTTTTGCACTTGGAAGGGGCGATCGCGCAGGTAGATGTTGCCGAATATTTTCTTAACGATGTTGGAAAGATTTTAGGGATTCTATCGCAAAGTTTAGAGTAAGAGAATGCTACACTTAAACGTCCGATCGCTTTTGATTGTCTGGGTGTTGCGAGAAAAGATCGTACCGAAACTGAGGACGATCGCGCCAGTAATGACTTAAACTCTGTCCGTAATGTTCGATTTCTAAAAAATTAGCATTGATAAAGGCTGGTTTGTAAGTGCGAAACGTCTTCATTATTCCCACAGAAGCAGCACTTTCGAGCGGCCCGACGAACCAAAAATCGCGATCGCCAAAGTAATCTTTGCTCGCCCAGAGTGCCATTTGTTCTCGATTTAGGAAAAAGCAACCCGAATGGGGATTTTTAGCGCGATCGAGGCGAATTTCCCTACCGAGGAATCGTCCGGCGATCTCGTTTCCCTCACTGAAGTTGTGAGCAAAACTAGGTGGAGGCTGGCATTCAAAATCGGGTTCGATGTAGACTTTTTCGAGATCGCGGTCGCGTCCGACCTCAAAACGGTTGGGCTGCAAAACGGCTCCATTGCCCATTTGGGCGTTAAACCATGCTAGTTTGACAAACAAATAGGGATCGTGTAAAATTAGATCGTCTTCTAAATAACAGTAATAATCGTATCGTCCCAAATTCGATCGCAAGACATTGTGACAGCCAAAGCCAAGCAAAATCGGATCGCCACTATCGAACTGCTTCACGTAATAACAAGACGAGTCAAAAGGCAGCCGATCTAGCAGATGCAAATCTCGATAAACGCACAGGACAATATCGAGGCGCGATCGCGTGGTTTCGTTAGCCGCTAACTCCTGCAAGCGTCCTGTCCCCACGTCGTGCTTAAAATAGGATTGAGCCTCGCCATGCAGAGTGTAAATTGCCCGGATGCAGCGCGTTAATGCCTCGAGGCGAGGTTGCGGATCGGCTTGCAGCGAGCCATGTTTGCCGTTGCCTTGGGGATTAAAAAAATGAGGAATGGTAAATAACAATCGCATAGGAACCGCTAAGGACGATCGCCCCCAACCGCCGTCGCCATCTTAATTCACCCTTAACATTCGTCGCAGGGGGGCCGTTATCGACTAATATAGTAACCTCGATCGCCCTCTCCACTAACCGAAACCCTATAGTTACACCGATTGAGGAGAATAGCTTTGGCCCGGACGACACTCAACACCACCAAATCTGAAGAAATCTTTACCGCCGCCCAAAAACTGATGCCCGGCGGGGTCAGTTCCCCAGTACGGGCCTTCAAGTCAGTCGGCGGCCAGCCCATCGTCTTCGATCGCGTCAACGGCGCGTATATTTGGGACGTAGACGGCAATCAGTACATCGACTACGTGGGGACGTGGGGGCCTGCTATTTGCGGCCACGCCCACCCGGAAGTCATCGCCGCCCTCCACGCCGCCCTCGACAACGGTACCAGCTTCGGTGCCCCCTGCGAACTGGAAAACCAACTGGCTGAAATGGTCATCAACGCCGTGCCCTGCGTGGAAATGGTACGCTTTGTCAACTCGGGGACAGAAGCCTGTCTGGCCGTGTTGCGATTGATGCGGGCTTTCACCAGTCGCGACAAAGTGATTAAATTCCAAGGCTGCTATCACGGCCACGCCGACTCGTTCTTAGTCCAAGCCGGATCCGGGGTCGCCACCTTGGGACTGCCCGACTCTCCCGGCGTACCCAAGTCCGCCACCACCCACACCCTCACCGCCCCCTACAACGACTTAGAAGCAGTCAAAGCCCTGTTCGCCCAACATCCAGACGCGATCGCCGGAGTCATCCTCGAACCCGTCGTCGGTAACTCGGGCTTCATCACCCCAGACGCAGGTTTCTTGGAAGGGTTGCGCGTCCTCACCCAAGAAAACGGGGCCTTACTCGTCTTCGACGAAGTGATGACCGGATTTCGCATCGACTACGGCGGGGCCCAAGAGAAATTTGGTGTCACCCCCGACCTCACCACATTAGGGAAAGTCATCGGCGGCGGTTTGCCCGTCGGGGCCTACGGCGGTCGCGCCGACATCATGGAAATGGTGGCCCCGTCCGGCCCCATGTACCAAGCCGGAACCCTGTCTGGGAACCCCCTCGCAATGACGGCGGGGATTAAAACCCTCGAACAGTTGCAAAAACCGGGCACCTACGAACAACTCGACAAAATCACGGGCACGTTAATCGAGGGGTTGCTGGCAGCCGCAAAAGCAGCCGGCCACGAGGTTTGCGGCGGCCATCTCAGCGCCATGTTCGGGATGTTTTTTACCGCCGGGCCGGTTCGCAACTACGACGAAGCGAAAAAATCCGATACCGCCAAATTCGGGAAGTTCCATCGCGGTATGCTAGAGCGCGGCATCTATTTGGCCCCGTCTCAGTTCGAGGCCGGATTTACCTCCCTGGCCCATACCGAGGACGACATCGAACGGACGATCGCGGCGGCCAAAGAGGTGTTTGCCGAACTGTAACCCGCAAAATGTGTACAAATGTGCACAAAACCCGAAAATGTGTACCAATGGTACACAAAATCAAAATGTCTACCAATGGTAGACAAAAATCGAGTATTCGCGATCGCCGGAAGATTCGGTACTCCCAGCCTCGGGCTAAAGCCGAAGGTATTGCTCGTTGTTCATTGCTCATTGTTCATTGAAATGACTCAGGAACTACTCAATCTCTCCGATACCACCATCGAATCCATCGATGCGTGGGAGATCCTCGACTCTCGAGGTCGCCCCACTGTAGAAGCAGAAGTGCGCTTGGTTGGCGGCGCGATCGGGACAGCTAAAGTTCCCAGTGGTGCATCTACTGGAACCTTTGAAGCCCACGAATTGCGCGACGGCGATACCCACCGCTACAACGGTAAAGGGGTACGCAAAGCCGTTGACAACATCACCGACAAAATTGCCCGCGAGTTGGTGCAGCGAGTGGACGCACTCGATCAAATGATGGTCGATCGCCTGATGTTGCATCGCGACGGATCTAAAAACAAGTCCAACCTGGGCGCAAATGCCATTTTAGCGGTGTCTATGGCGAACGCTCATGCGGCGGCCGATGCTCTAGAATTGCCCTTGTATCGCTATTTGGGCGGGCCGTTGGCTAACCTATTACCCGTACCGTTAATGAACGTAATTAACGGCGGTTCTCATGCGGCCAACAACATCGATTTTCAGGAGTATATGATCGTGCCTTGGGGCGCTTCTACATTTGCTGAGGCGCTGCGTTGGGGGGCGGAAGTATTCGCTGCTTTGTCGAAGGTTCTCGACGAAAAAGGGTTGCTAACTGGGGTTGGCGACGAAGGCGGTTTTGCCCCTAATTTGGAGTCGAATCGGGCCGCGGCTGAGTTGTTAGTGGCTGCCATTGAAAAGGCGGGTTACGAACCTGGAAATCAAGTCGCTTTGGCGTTGGATGTGGCGGCCAGCGAGTTCTACGACAACGGCAATTACAATTACGATGGTGGAACCTATTCCCCCGAACAACTGATCGAGTATCTGGCGCAGCTAGCAACTGATTTTCCCATTGTTTCTATCGAGGATGGACTGCATGAGGAAGATTGGGACAACTGGACGAAACTCAATCAAAAATTGGGCGATCGCGTTCAATTGGTGGGCGACGATCTGTTTGTCACCAACAGCGATCGCTTGCAAAAAGGCATCGACACCAGTGCGGCTAATTCGATTTTGATTAAGGTCAATCAGATCGGTTCGCTCACTGAAACCTTACAGACGATCGACTTGGCAACCCGCAATGGGTTCCGTTCGGTGATCAGTCACCGTTCTGGGGAAACCGAGGACACCACCATTGCCGATCTAGCCGTTGCAACTCGCGCCGGACAAATTAAAACCGGGTCGTTGTGTCGCAGCGAACGCATTGCGAAATACAACCGCTTGCTTCGCATTGAAGCGGAGTTAGGCGACGAGGCGGTGTATGCAGGCGCGATCGGTTTGGGGCCGAAGAAACGGTAAACAGTGTAGGAGCTAGAGGCAGCGATCGTATTCCTGCCTCTTCCTACTCGATCTGCCAGATCGCACACTGCCCTGTGATGTTTGAAATTGATTTTACTCCCACGTCTGCCCGTCATGTTCGTAACTACCGAAAATTCGAGCAGAAAGTTATTCTTGACGCAATCGAACAGCAACTACTATACGAGCCGAATGTGGCAACTCGCAACCGGAAACCACTGGATGAAAATAACTTAGCCAACTGGGAGTTGCGAGTCGATCGATATCGAGTGTTTTATGATATCATAATTGAAGACGATCGCCAAATTGTAAAAATCAAAGCAATTGGACACAAACAGCATAACATACTCTACATTGATAAACAAGAGGTTCAACTATGAAGATTGTCGAGTTAGAAAAGGAGATGCTAACACTGGACGAAGCGATCGCCCTTGCAAAAAGCGAAGGCGTTGTCTTACGCCAAGCTAACGGTGAGATGTTCGCGATCGCCCCAGTCGATGACTTTGAAGTAGAAGTCGATTTGCTAAAGAAAAACAAAAAGTTTATGGCGTATTTGGCAGAATTGTCTCAAGAGGAGGCGACTATTTCTTTGCAAGGGTTGCGAGAAGAACTAGGACTGTCTGAGGAGTAGTTCCATGAAAAGCGATCGCGCTTTCTAGAAGCGAAACTGTCGTTTTCCGCACTGATGATGGTGTAGAATGTATTTTAGCCGAGATTAACGACTGCGATCGCTCCCGTCAAGTCGCTACGCTCCAATTCAAAATTCAGAATTCAAAATTCAAAATTAAGACCTCTGCCTAAAGTTCAGAGGCTTGAACTAAGGAAAATGCCTTATCCTCTTCTCCCTCAAGGGAGAGGCTTGTATCCGAGATTTTTTGGTTAGACGCAATGAGACAAAGAAGCCCGCAAACGGTTAAGACTGGCAGAAAAATAGTTACGAAGTTGAAAAAAAAGCGATCGCGGTCTATAATTAAAAAGTTATCCTATCCTAAAGCAGACACTTGACGGCGGGTGTCAGACGACAAGGCGATCGCCAAGGATCCATTACCCATCAAGTAGAAGGAGGTCGTACCCTCATGTCTGAAGTAACGCTGGAAACCCCAATTTATTTCGGTCAATTTGGCGAATATACGATTACCGATCGCGATCGCCGGGAAGTGATTTTCTATCGCAGCACCCTGACGATCGCGGCTGTATGTTTCGCGATCGGTAGCGGTTTAGCCCTTTGGCAAGGTGCAAACCCGATCGTACAACAGGCGATCGCCCTCCTCTACGGTGGCTTTTGTTTGTCCTTGGGAGTTAGCCTGTTTTTCATTCATATTTATATGGCTCCCTTGCATCGATTGTTACAAGTGTTTTGGCTTGTCGGGACAGTCGCCGCCGTCGATATGGCTTGGCAGCAGTCCGAACCGCTAGTCGCCTATATCTACAACCACCCTCAGAGTTTGTGGGCGATCGGCTTTCTTTTTGCTGCCCTCACGGGGATCTATTTTAAGGAAGCCTTTTGCTTCGATCGCCTAGAGACCAAATTCCTCACCCCCTTGGTTCCCTTACTGCTAGTGGGTCACTTAACCGGATTGATGCCTGTAGTCGGCGAACAAATTTTGCTGGCAGTTTGGGCGATTCTATTCCTAGTATTTGCAGCCCGGAAATGGCAACAAGATCTCTCCGCCGATATTGGCGATAAAAGCGTCTTTGAATATTTGCGAGGAGAACGGGAGGAGTCAGTGACCAGTTTTAGGATAGGGGATTAGGGGGAGGAGGAATTAGGGGTTTGGGGAATTGGGGGATTAGGGGGAAATTAATATTCATCCTTCATCCTTCTGAATTCATCCTTGAAACCTCGCCCCTAATCCCTAAAACCTAGTCCCTCGCACCTCTTTAGATTCTAAAGGCAATCGAGGCGGCCCCGGTTGCTGTACCGATCGCTCCAAGGCCACTTTATAACTTTCCCGGTGCGTGTGTGCCTCCACCGACATGGCCTCGATTTGCACTTCCAAACAGCCGTAGGGAATGTCGAGAGGGGCGATCGCCTCCGTTTCTCCAAACCCCGTCGGCACGAAATCCGTGGCCCACTGGGCCTCGCCGAGAACGGTACGAGTTTGGCGATCGACGGGCCAGATTTTGACGAAAATCCGCGACGGGACTTGCGGGAGTTTGACTTTTATCTCTGCTGTTTTACCCGCCACCAATTCCTTGGGTAGGGTCAGCGTCGGGGCGGGAATGGGTTCGTCTGGAGGAAGGGCAAAGGACTCTGGCGGCGTGGGGGGTTGGGGTTGGGATGCCAAACCGCCGGGCACCAAATCCAGGGGATCGGTATCGACGACGATTTCGGCCGCTTCCCAGTCCGGTGGCGGTTGGGGCGTGGGTTCGCCAACGCCTGCATCGAAGGGGTTTTCGGCTGCGGTTTCCATCCACAGGGCCAGGTCTTCGTTTTTGGCAATATGGGTGAGGCGAGACTCAAAGCGATCGCCCAGTTGCAGCCCTTCGAGGGCGCGTTCTTCCTCTTCATCCCATAGGTCATCTTCGGCTGCGATGGGTTCTTCGGCCTCAAAATTCTCCGCTTCGGTCTCGGGTTGGCGATCGTCAATGTCGCCATCGAAAGCAGGCAGATCCAATCCCGTGTCTGCCATGGCAGACAATTTGGGTGCGTCCAGTTTGGGAGGAAGCGATCGATCGACCGGCTGTGATTCTAACGACGGAACCGACGGTTTATCTTTGCCTGAAATCCACTCAAACGGCGACAAATCCAGATTGTGGGGGGCCGATCGCCCCAGCAAGCGGGTCTGGAAACCGGGCAAGGTGTCGCTACTGGGGGAGACATTTTGCAGCAATGCGTCTAAATTCGCCGTCACCGTAAACGATCGTCCCTCGAGGGGCCGCAAGGCGCGATCGACCAGCGTCACCTCTCCCAACATCAAGCGGCGATCGCAGTTGGGGGGCAATTCCACTGCTTGGGACACCGCCATGGGCAAGTCGCCCTCGGGCAGTTCGTAGCGGTTCTCGACGATCGTGCTTTTATCTTGAGGATCGCGCAAGCAAACCTGTAAATACCCGCCCGCAAAGGGATTGGGGGCATCTTCTCGCAATCGTTCGATGCGGCCGTTTAACACAACCGGAGCCCCGCCACTGACCCAATAGCCCTCGCGTTCCAAGGTCAACCCGTAGGATCCGGTGGGAACGGAAGGATACAACACCTCGGCCGGCGTGGGTGCGGGTTCGCGCGTGATGGCTGAGAGAACGCGCAACTGTACGCCATACTGCCATGCTAGACCTGGTGCGTCCGCCGCCAGCCGCCCGCAGACCGAAAGTTCCCAGATCCCCGCTTCCAAGTCCGTAAACGGGAGTAACACCACCAACCCTTCGGCGGTGGTTTGTCGCGATCGCTTCCGCACGCGCCGCTTCGCCGGACCGTCATCGGGCAAATAGTAGGCGATGCGAATTTCAACCGGAACCTCGCGGCGACTGAGGCGGGCAATGGCCCGGTAGCGACCTTCTAAAATTTCTACCTGCGGGGACTCCAGGGGCAACCAAGAGCGATCGCCCTCTCGCTGAATGAGAAATTCCCAATACTCCATTATCGAACCTCGTCGCGTACCCGAGCCAATCGGGGTCGAGATCGATTGTAACCGACCTGACGACTTTTTCTGTATTTTTGCCGTTTCCGATCGTTCCGTTGGGAAAGATTATACTGTACAGACCGAAATCTGCGGGCGCTAGAGTGCCACCGGATCCAAAACCCGACTGCCAAATCCGAGTTTAAAACACCGATGTTACAGTCCAATCGCTGGAAATTAAGGTATCCGATCGCGGCGGGCTATGCCGTTCCCGTCGTCTTGTCCGTGTTGTCTGCTATTGCTGTTTTACTGACCGTAGAAACAGCACAAAAGCAAACCGACGAACTGAAAACTGCCATCGCTTCTACTACGGATATTGGGACTTTGGCGCTGAATGCTGAAGGTCTGTCGCGGGCAGCACGAGGCTATTTACTCGATCGCGATCCTCGCTCCTTAGAAAACTATCGTCGCGAAATTGAAGAGTTTAGGCAAGTATCGGGTCAATTACTCCAAGAAATTAAAGACCCCCAGCAATTGCAGATTTTACAAGATTTAGTAGACCTGGTTGAAGAACTCGACGAAATTAACGGGAGGCTAATCGATCTAGTCAGTGCAGGAAACACCCAAGAAGCGATCGCGATCTGGCGGCAAGAAGATATCCGCTCTTACACCGACGAGGTAGAATCGTTACTGCGAGCCTTTATCGATCGCGATAGTATCGTGGTTGCCGAAGCGGAAGACAAGCAGGATGCAGCCTTGCAAACCTTAGTGGGAACGGTAGTGATTAGTACGCTCCTATCGTTGGTATTAGCTGTCACTATCGGGATTTTTATTATTTCGAGTATCGCCGGACGCATGAATCGGGCGGCAGGAGATGTAGCCAGTTCTTCGGCCCAAATTGCGGCCACTATCGAGCAACAAGAGCGATCGGCAAACCAGCAAGCGGCTTCGGTTAACGAAACCACCACAACAATGGACGAATTAGGGGCATCTTCGCAGCAAGTTACAGAGCAAACCGAATCGGCGGCCGACAGTGCCAATCGAGCTTTACATCGCGCTGAAGGCGGCACAAAAGCGGTCGATCGCTCTATTGAAGGCATGGGACGGCTGCGCGAAAAAGTCACCGCCATTTCCCAACAAATCGTTCATTTGAGCGAACAAACTAACCAAATTGGCAATATTTCTACCCTAGTCAGCGATCTGGCCAATCAAACTAATATGCTCGCCTTGAATGCAGCAGTAGAAGCGGTACGTGCCGGAGAACACGGACGCGGTTTTTCTGTTGTGGCTCAAGAAATTCGCAAGCTGGCAGATGAAAGCAAGCGATCGGCTCAGAAAATTAGTACCCTCGTATTCGACATTCAAGATGCAATTAATTCAACGGTGATGGCCACAGATGAAGGAAATCGCACTGTCGAAGAAGGGGTAAAAATCTCTCACGAAACCTCGGAAGCCTTTACTGGCGTTAAAGAAGCCATTAACGATGTGGTCGCCAACAACCAGCAAATTTCTTTGACCATTCGCCAGCAAGTCACCGCCATTCAGCAAGTGGTCGATGCCATGAATTTACTCAACTCGGCCGCCCAGGAAACCGCCAACGGCATCACCCAAACCAAACAAGGTACGCAACAGTTAAATGAGGCTGCCTTGAACTTAAAAGAGATGGTTTAATCGGAGACATAGATGGTACACTGGAAATGTCCGCTCGTATTCTAACTCGGAAGAGGTTTCGATCGTGCCTCCATTTGTACTGCTAGAAACCACTGCTTCCGTGCCCTCGAACAGCCCGATCGTCGCTGTTGTTGACATTCTGTTTCCAGTGGGTTTGGCGCTGTTGCACGTCTTTATCGGTCGCTTGGACGCGATTGAAAAAATACTCCCTCGATATCGCTGGCTTTCGTTAGGTGCAGGAGTGTCGATCGCCTATGTTTTCCTCGACATTCTCCCGGAACTGAGTCACGCACAAACTGAAGTCGATCGCTCGGGAATTTTCCTAGTCGAGTATTTAGAAAAGCACGTTTACGTCCTCGCTTTAGTGGGGCTAGCATTATTTTACGGTCTGGAGGTGCTCGCGGTCAAATCGCGTCGCGAAAACATTTCCGAAGGCCAAGGCGACGACACCGATCCGGGCGTTTTCTGGGTGCATATTGGCGCATTTGCTATCTATAACGGTCTCATTGGCGAACTGCTTAGCAATACCGAAACGCGAGGAATGGTAGAAACGATTATCCTGTGCGTCGCCCTCGCATTGCACTTTTTAGCCAACGATGCCAGCTTGCGAAATCACCATAAAAAAACTTACGATCGCCTCGGTCGGTGGATTTTAGCTGCCGCACTGATGTTAGGATGGGTACTGGGTCGTGCCTTCGATCTCAATGAGGCGATCGTCGCTGCAATTTGGGCATTTGTTGCCGGAGGAATTTTGCTCAATACTCTTAAAGAAGAGTTACCCAGCGATCGTCAAACCTGCTTTCGTGCTTTCGCGATCGGCATGGCAGCTTATGGCACAATTTTGTTATTAGTTTAATCCTACACCTTCATCCACCGACGTACAGAGAAACCAGGTTTCTACACCCATTTAGACTAGCATACCTGACCCCTTACTGACAACCTTAAAGCGACTCTTGGAAAAGGGGATAAAAAAATCTCCCCAGCGATCGCACTTTAGAGATGCGCGACGAGGGGAGAAATGCAGATCGATTGTCCTTAATCGAGAATGTTAGGGATACAAACCTCTGGAGTTTAGACAAAAGTCTTGAACTCTGAATTGAAACAAAGCGACTAACCTTCGTGTTCCACCTCAAAGACATTAGCATTGAGGTTCGCGATCGCCTGTTTTCCCTCCTGCGTCACCTTCAGAAATTGTAACGCCGGACGGACGTAGGGATGCACCACATTCCAATAGAAATTGGGGTAGTTTTTCCGCAGATCGCCGGGGTTGCTGTACCCCAGAACTTTGTTTTGTCCGGTTTCTTCAAACTCGCCAAACAATGCAGGCAACTTTTGCAAGTAACGCGGATCTGCCAGCTGTCCGATTAGATCGGCGGCACGCACCAAACCGGGATATCCGGTAGTATCCTGATGATCGCCATCGTTGGGAACCGGAAAACGGGTCAGTTCGATTTGTTTTTTCACCGTTTCCGCATCGATTAACCAATGTCCGCCGAAGCGTTCGTCGATAAACAATTTACCGCGATCGACGTGATAGGGAGTCAGGCTGGCATCCGTCGCCCCCGGAGAAAGAACGACCTTGATATCATCGATTCCGGTGGCGTATTCCCCCGTTTCTAGCAAGTCTTGGCGGCACACCCCTTTGACGTAACCGATATCGTGACAGAGGGTTGCGAGGGTGAAATGCAGCCAATCTTCTGGGGAAACACCGCCTCGGGCGATATGTTTGCCGCGCAGAATTTCTTGACCTACTAACGTCACCAAAATGGTATGCTCGACGTTATGGTAAAGCGCGTCGCTGTTGGCAATGTTTTCTAAGGCCATGCTCCCCGCCCAAGCAATAATTTCGGCATAGTTGTCTTTCATGCCGCCGTAGGTGCGATGGTAGCACTCTTGCAGGGTGGCGATGAAGTTGTCGATGATAATGTGGGTGGGGTTAAACATCGCGTGACCTCCAGTTTGAGGGGAAAGCGGATTCGCACGAGTGCAATTCCTATACTTCTATCTTGACAAATACAGCCCGATTCGGGAACCAGAAAAACTCATACATTGGTGTGAGATTTATCGGCTTTCCTTGCGATCGCGATCGCAGGTCTCCCCGTTCGCGATCGCGACAAAATCGAAACTCAGGAAACCTCAGAAAATCTCCTGAATTTGTCTCGCACCCCATCTTTATTGTGCCAAAAGTAAAGCCCGATTGACAACTGTCAGGGATTTGCGTTACACCCAAAAAGGAGAGCCTTCGCGATCGCCAACCCGCCACTTCGGGGAACCTCAACCGATGAACGTCCACACCGCCCTCGATTTTATCGATAAATTAGTTTACGAGAAAACCCGCAAACACCTCAACGACTTAGAACGAGAAGTGTTTGTCGGATCTTGGCAAGGAAAAACCTACGAAGAAATTTATCCGCTCAATTCGCAGTACCTGGAAAAAGATGTCGGCTACAAACTCTGGAAAAAGTTATCGGACATTCTCGGCGAAAAAGTCACGAAAAAGAAGATTCGCGGAGCCGTCGATCGCGCCTGGAAACAACAACGATCGGCTTCTAAGCAGGTGTTTGTTTCCCATCAAGACTGCCAGCTAGAACGGGAGTTGGCGCGATCGCTGAAAGATGCGATCGCGGCGGCCGGATACGAAGTGCGATCGAGCCAAGAAAATGGCGATACTAACTGGATCGACGGTATCGATACCAAGCTCAAACAGTGCGATATATTGCTGTTGTTGCTATCACCCGAAACTGCCACCAGCGAAATGGTTATCGAGCAATTGAAGCGAGCCAAATTTCTACAAGCGGCTCGTACCAGCGACCGTCCGGCCATTTTAACGGTGCGAATCGGCGACACCTCGAAAATGCCGTTTAACCACGATTTGCGCGGCTATTTAGAGGGGACAGTTGCCCTCGGTTGGAGTGGGGATCCCGATACGTCCGAGTTAGTTAAAAATGTCTTAGAGTTTCTAGCCGGAAACGCGATCGCATCGGGTTCTTCTCCAGTTGTGGAAACCGAAGACAGTTTGCGACTGCTGAATTCCCAATTTATCGTTCCCAATTCGCCACCGCTTCCTGTAGCCGAACCCGAGTTACCCGCCGGACAAGTGCGGTTAGCGTCCGCTTTTTATATCGATCGCCCGCCTAACGAATCGCTGTGCTATCAGGAAATCGTCAACCCCGGATCGCTGATTCGGATTAAAGCACCGCGACAGATGGGCAAAACTTCGCTCATGGCCCGAGTCCTCGATCGCGCGAAGGAAAAGGGATATCGTACCGTCCCTTTGAGCTTCCAACACGCCGACAATGCTACATTTTCCAGTCTCGATCGACTCTTGCAGTGGTTCTGTGCTAAAATTTCTCGCAAACTGCGTTTATCTCATGCCATCGAAGACTATTGGAGCGAGATGTTTGGCAGTAAAGATAACTGCACGGCTTACTTTGAAGACTGTTTGCTCGCTGAAGATACGCCGTTAGTCCTCGGTTTAGATGAGGTCGATCGCGTCTTCCAGTATCCTAAAATTGCCGACGACTTTTTCGGTCTTCTCCGCGCCTGGTACGAAGAGGCGGGATACGGCGATGGTAATAGCGAACTCTGGGAAAAGTTGCGCTTGGTGGTGGTACACTCAACAGAAGTGTACGTGCCGATGGATATCAATCAATCGCCGTTTAATGTGGGTTTGCCTGTAGAGTTGCCAGAGTTTAATGGCGAGCAGGTGTTAGAATTAACTCGGCGACATGGTTTGGACTGGAACAGCGATCGCGTTTCTCTGTTGATGGATTTAGTCGGCGGACATCCTTACTTAATTCGCTTGGCACTGTATCGCATCTCTCAACAGCAACTTACGTTAGACAATCTCCTGAAAACAGCGCACACAGAAGCAGGTTTGTATGGCGACCATTTGCGCCGTCACCTGTGGAATTTGCAGCAACATCCCGAACTGGAAACCGCATTTGCAAAAGTGGTTTCTAATCTGGATGCAGTGGAGTTAGAATCGTCTTTGGCTTTTAAACTGCACGGTATGGGTTTAGTGCGACTGCAAGGCGATCGCGTTTCATCGCGGTTTGAGTTGTACCGCCAATATTTTGGCGATCGGGTGAGAAATCCTTAATCGGCGACCGGAATATTATGCTAAGATCGACTATGGCAACAATATCACGAACCGTTATGGAACGCCAAGAAAATCCATCCGTCGATCGTCCCTACTGGAACATTTCCCCGCATCTGTTCCAAACCCTCAGCGCATGGGAAAAGAAACAGAAGTCTGCAAGTGGAAAAGCTGAAAAAACACCCCCAACAGGCGATCGCCCGTGACTAACGATCGCATTGCTGGTATGCTAGAACTTGAGAACGCACTGACAAATCCCTATGTCTGCATCGCAAACTGCTACCATTAAAGTCGATCGCGACCTCTCGCCAGACCGCGTAAGCGCGTTAGGAATCGATGACTGGCCGATCTGGACGAAAGAAGTCTCCGAATTTCCCTGGACTTACGACGAGTCGGAAACTTGCTACCTGCTGGCTGGAGATGTTATTGTCACTCCAGATGGCGGCGAACCCGTTCGCTTTGGGAAAGGCGATCTGGTGACATTTCCCTCTGGGATGTCTTGTACGTGGAACATTCTCGCAGATGTGAAAAAACACTATCGGTTCGGATAAAACATGAGCGATCGCACCTACGAAGAACGACTGCGCGATCGCCAAGCAAATATGGCGCGAGTGTTAACCCGCATTGTGGAAGCAGAATGGCGGCGCGTGTTTCGCGAGCTCGATTCTCTTGATGAAGATGCGGACGAAGCGCGAGTCAAGGCGGCGCAGTTAGTCGGACAATTCCAGATTTTAGATAAGCTAATGAAGGCCCTTTCTGAAGGAAGTTTGGGTTCCGATTACGAAATAGAAGCCTCTTGGCGCGAAAAAGTAGTGCAGCGCGTCATCGAAGGGTTCGAGTTAGATCTTCGCAACCCCACCCCCCCGCGTCGCTATCGCGGTTTGGCGCAACAAGTGGCTGAGGCCTGCGGTCTAGAAGTCATCGATCCTTGACAGAAAAAAGGCAGCAGGTTACGGTTGTTGGGTTTCATTCTTCAACCCAACCTACAATCTTGACAGAAAAAGAACCGCGATCGCGCCGAAGTTAACCCAAATTTAACCGAAATTTATCCCCTACCCCCTATTGACAGGATAAGGCAATCGCGTATAATATAAAGTTTCCTCACTCAAACTTCCCGCGCCGTTGGCAAAACCAGCCGAACAGGTTGATGTCCCCGCGCATGGCTTCGAGTTCGCGCTGGTGTTGGCGAGCCGTCTGGCGATACCATTGACAGTAACGGCGGCGATCGTCGCGAAACTCCACCTCTCGGAAAAACTCCCGCGTGACATGGTGAATGGCAATTCGTTCGTCAGCAACGGGAGGCAAACTGGGTAAAATATAGCGTAAATTTTCAGGAATCATAATGACCGCCAAAACAACAACAAAATCAAAAACTAAAAAAACGAAATCAAAAAAAACGAAAGTAGCCAGCTTTGGAGAATGCGCCGATCGCGCTCTCAAAAAACACTTTCAAAAAGCCATCCAACACGAAGCAGGCGTGCGCGAAGATGCCGATCCCGAAGAACTTCACCAAATGCGCGTGGGAATGCGACGACTGCGATCGACCCTGCAAACCTTCCGATCCGCCGTCGCGATCCCGACAACCGCAAGCGAGAAGAAAATCGGCAAAATCGGTCGAGTTTTGGGTGCGGTACGGGATGCGGACGTAATGAGCATGGTACTTCAAGAACGTTACGCTCCCGCACTAGACGGGAAAGAACGCAAAAGATTCGATCGCGTTCTGTCCGGCTTGCAAAAACAGCGCCACCGCGACTTTAGCAAAATGGAGCGCACCCTTAATAGTAGCCTCTACCACAACTTCAAACAGGAGTTTGAAACCTGGCTGGACGCACCGCAACACGGGCCGCCTGCCGCTCTCCCCATTTTAGAAGTGCTCCCGGATTTAATGCTACCCTTAGTGGGGAATTTGTTCTTGCATCCCGGTTGGTGGGTGGGAACCGACAGCGACAGCAGCGATCCCCAAGCGATCGGACAGTTTCTCGATCGTCACGAGAGCAGCCTCCACGATCTCCGCAAACAGATGAAGCGAGTGCGCTACCAGAGCGAATTCTTCGCCGACTACTACACTGAAATTGGCGACGCGATCGCCGCTTTCAAAGAAGTCCAAGAATGCCTGGGAGAACTCCAAGATCGAGCCGTTTTGCGCGATTTCCTTAACGATAGCCTCGATAAAGACATCGAAGATTCGCTCCCCACTTTGGCGCAGTGCTTCCAACAAGAGCGCGTCGAACTGTGGGGAAAATGGGAACCCCTGCGCGATCGCTTTTTGGACTTGGACTTTCGCCGCCAACTGCGATCGGCAATTCTTAACCCCGTTGCCCCCTAGACGTTCGAGATTTGTCTGCTATGATGGAGTTACGATTGTTGCTGGTTTCTCCAGTTTGGATATGAACGTTCCCACTCGGTTCGGACAATCTATCTCGGAAGTCTTTTTTCAGGCGTGGTCGTCGGGTAAAATTACACCCCTCGATCGCTACGGCTTAAAGTCCGCGCTACTCGAGGAAAAACTTCCCGACGACGAACGAGAAGCCATCGATCGCCTTCTACACGCAGTTCGTAGCGGTTGGCTGGCTCTCGAAAGTTAACATCGGTTTTGGTATTGCGTCGTCAACCTCTTCCCTGTCTGCGCCTGCGCGATCGCACCTTTACTTGGGGCGATCGTACCTATATCATGGGGATCCTCAACGTTACCCCCGATAGTTTCAGCGACGGGGGGGACCATTACGGCGTAGAATTTGCCGTCAATGGTGGCATTCGCTTGGCCGAAGCGGGAGCGGATATCATCGATATTGGTGGCCAGTCTACCCGACCGGGGGCCGAAACGATCGCGCTGAGTGAAGAACTCGATCGCGTCATTCCCGTTATCGAAACCCTGCGATCGCGTCTGGATCTTCCAATTTCGATCGATACGACGCGCAGCGAAGTCGCCAAAGCCGCCTTAGCAGCAGGGGCCGATATTATTAACGATATCTCCGGCGGGACGTTCGAGCCGGAAATTTTGGCGATCGCGGCCAAATTTAATGCGCCGATCGTCCTCATGCACCTGCGCGGAACCCCGCAAACCATGCAAAGCCTCACGGACTACGAAGACTTGATGGGGGAGATCGGCCAGTTTTTAGGCGATCGCCTTGCTGCGGCCGTCGATGCGGGTTGCGATGCTAATAAAATTATTATCGATCCGGGCATCGGTTTTGCCAAAACCGGGCAACAAAACTTAACAATTTTGCGCGAGTTAGACAAACTGCGATCGCTGAACTGTCCGATTTTAGTTGGCCCCTCTCGCAAGAGTTTTATCGGCCGCATTTTACAACAAGACGATCCCAAACAGCGACTTTTTGGGACGGCGGCCGCTTGTACCGCCGCGATCGCTGCTTCTGCTGACATCATTCGAGTTCACGACGTAAGAGAAATGTCTGATGTTTGTCGGGTCGCAGATGCCATTTTTAGAGATTCCGAACTCAGGTTATCATAGATCTTAACTGCGATCGCGCCGGTTATGAGCAATTTACATCGCCGAGTCAGGAATTTCGCCGGGTGGCTGACCTTTTCTACCGTCGTCACGGGGTTGTCTGTTGCGGAAGGAACCCTACTCGCGACTATTTTAAACGTTCTCGGCAATGTTTCCATGAGCCACACGGCCAGCGAGTTTGGCAAGGTGAACGTGGCCGATCTGTTACCCGATCGCGGCGATCCGCTAGCCAACCACCATTTAACAAAGGCGGTGGGAGTGGCGATCGCGGCCATTATCGAAAAAGAAGGACGCGATCGCAGTTTACAACAAAAGTTGTCTCCGTTGGCAACAACAGCACGGGAAAACTGGGAGACGATCGCCCAACAGGTGACATCCCAAGATGAAGGCGATTTTACCAGTTTAGCAGAAGAGCGCCTGCTCGAATTTTTTAGCGTGGAAGCGATCGAGTTTGGCAAAGTGAAGGCGTTAGACGTGCCGACGTGGGCCGCATTTGTGGGAGAATTGCAGCGAGAAGCGAATGTAGAATTGTTGCCCGATACGGTTAACGAACTGGCAGAACGATTGTACCGCATTTTTCCCCAAGCGTTGCGGGAAGTGTTGAAACAAGGGGGAGAAGCCTATCGCGGTCTGATGCTGTCCGCGATCGGGGAAATGGCGAACCGATTGGAAGGTTTGCAGGCGCAGCAAGCCGAAGTTAAGGAGATTGTAGCACAGTTGCGAGCCGTCCAAGCGGGCGATCCGAAAATTCTCGATGAGTGTTTGCAAGCGGTGGAGTCGGGGTTAGATGAGGCGACGATCGCCATTGTCCGCGAACTGCGGGAAATGGAAGAACGGATAAAACAGACGATCGGGGAGGAACATCAGGAGACAAGAACTGCGATCGTCCAAAGCAAAGAAGAAATTATTGCGGTAGTTCAGGAGATGAGCCAACCGCGAGAGGGACAAACCTCGACGATCGTCGGCGATACACCGCCCTCCTTCACCCATTTTATCGGGCGACAAACCGAGATGCAAACATTGACCGCATGGCTGCGAGATGAAAATGTGAAACTCTCGGTTATTGTCGGTTTGCCCGGTGTGGGAAAATCCACCATTGCAGCCAAACTTAGTCGCGAACTCGATGGCTTTGATGGTAAATATTGGGTTGATGTCAGCTTGCGTCCTAACTTTAGCAGTTTGGCGCGACAAGTGCTGCGAGAACTGGTGGGGATGTCCGTCGAGGTGGTGGAGCAAATCGACGAGTTGTATCTCAACTCTAAGCTAGTACAAGCCTTGTGCAACTGCCGCTATTTGCTGGTGTTCGACAACTTAGAAACCCTGTTACAGCCCGATGGCGGTTGGCGAGACAGCAGCTACCAACAGTTTTTTACTGCTTGGCTCGACCACTGTCAGCAGAGCGAGATTTTGGTGACGACGCAACAGATTCCGCAACTGCAAGAAACCGCTCCGCACCATCTCCCATTACGAGGTTTGCAGCCAGACGACGGAGCCGCATTGTTGCAGCGTTTGGGCGTTGGCGGTACGAAAGAGCAGTTAAAAGCGTTTTCGGCGCAAGCGGACAACCATCCCTTACTGCTCAAACTGGTGGCGGGTTTCCTCAATGCTGAAGTGGGCGACAATCCCCACATTAACGAACTGGAAACGATGGGGTTGATGGAGTTGTCGCAGTTGATGGCCGATCCGCGCATTCAAGGTCGCCATCGCAGCAGTACGGTGTATATGGTGGCGGTGTTGGATGCCAGTTTTAACCGCTTGCCCGAACGGTGGCAACAGTTGTTAGTGGAGTTGACCGTCTATCGCAGCGAATTTAATGCGGAAATGGCAACGGCAATGATGTCGTCTCCCACCCCCTCGTTGCGTCCCTCTGGGGCACAACGCATGGAGGAGGCTCTGCCTCCAGAGTCGAGCTTACCACGAGGCGGGGCCTCGGTAGAGCAGGAATTGCGGTGGTTTGTAAAGCGGGGATTGCTGCAAGGGGAACGCAAAGATAGCGTTTGGTGGTTCGAGTTTCTGCCGTTTATTTTGGCGTATTTGCAAACCAAACAAGCGGATTTAAATGATGCCCACGAGAAAGCCATCTCTTACTATCACCAACACTGCCAACCGCCGTCAACCTGGGAAACGGACGACGACGTGGGCGAGTATTTGGAGATATTTTATCACTGCTGTCAGTTGGGGGATTACGATCGGGCATTCGATACGATTTACGATGGGAGTTACAGTCGCGATTGCGTTACCAACCTTTTAGATCGACGCGGTTACAACAGTTCTATCATCGAACTGTATCGAGAACTCATCGCCGGTTGGAACCCAGAAACGGAAAAGCGAAACTGGCGATATACGGCTTCGCTAACCAGTTTGGGCTTAGCTTACAATGATTTAGGACAATACCAACAAGCCATTGAGTTTCACCATCCAGCTTTAGCAATTTTTCGCGAAATTGGCGATCGCAAAGGAGAAGCCAATTCCCTGATGAATTTGGGCTTAGCTTACAATGATTTAGGACAATACCAACAAGCCATTGAGTTTCACCAATCAGCTTTAGCAATTTTTCGCGAAATCGGCAATCGCGCTGGAGAAGCCAATTCCCTGATGAATTTGGGTTTAGTTTACAATGATTTAAGACAATACCAACAAGCCATTGAGTTTCATCATCCAGCTTTAGCAATTTTTCGCGAAATCGGCAATCGCGCTGGAGAAGCTAAGTCCCTAGGCAATTCAGGAATTGCTTACAATGCTTTGGGAGAACGCCAACAAGCCATTGAGTTTCACCAATCAGCTTTAGCAATTTTTCGCGAAATCGGCAATCGCGCTGGAGAAGCCAATTCCCTGATGAATTTGGGCTTAGCTTACCATGCTCTAGGACAATACCAACAAGCCATTGAGTTTCACCAATCAGCTTTAGCAATTTTTCGCGAAATCGGCGATCGTGGTGGAGAAGCTAAGTACCTAAATAATTTGGGCATGGTTTACAATGCTTTGGGAGAACGCCAACAAGCTATTGAGTTTTACCAACAGTCTTTAAAGATTGCCCGATATATTGGCAATCGTGATACCGAAGCCAGTTCCTTGATAAATTTGGGCAATACTTACCAATATTTGGGTCAATACTAAGGCTCTATCAAGTTTTACCAAGAGTCTTTAGAGATCGATCGAGCAACCGGAAATCGCGGTGGAGAAGCTATTTCCCTGAGAAATTTGGGCGCTGCTTATGATTCTTTAAGACAATACCAAAAGTCTATCGAGTGTCACCACCAATCTTTAGAAATTTGCCGTGAAATCGGCGATCGCGGTGGAGAAGCCATTTCCCTGGGGAATTTGGGCAATGCTTACGATTCTTTAGGACAATACCAACGGGCCATCGAGTTTCACCAACAGTCTTTAGA
>CAKZKB010000601.1 GCA_937121005.1 uncultured cyanobacterium
GCGATCGTCGCCCTTGTCGCCGTCGCGACAGTCACTTACGTCCAACCTGGAATGGCTTTAATGCGGGCGCAATTGCCCCCGATTCCCGGACTCTCCGAAGCCTTGGCCCCCCAACCTGCTACCGGGGTGCAAACCGAACCCGTGTGGCTGGACGGCCGGGTGCTGTTTCACGTTGCCCAGGTGCAGGCCCCAACCAACGGCGAAGCCGAAGCCGAACCGGAAGACGTGGAGGCCGAACCCGTTCCCGAACTGAAACTGCGGGCTCAGGGGATCGAACAGAACCTCTATCAAATCATCGATGCGGGGTTTAATCCTGAAACCCTGGATGTCGGTTACAAAATCGTTAACAGTCTCCCAGTCATTGTTGCCAAAGATGGCAAGCGCCTTAAAGAGCGCGAAATTATGACTGTGACGCACTTAGATGCCTCTCTGTCGCCCTACGTTGATGTGGACGAAGAAGACGGTGAAGATGCGGACGCGCAAGCCAAAGCCCGAGCCGAAGAATTGGTGCCCGTCATCGAAGAAGCTCTCCAACGGGGCTGGGAAGAGCGCCAAACCGACTATTTATTGGTACAAAGCCTGATTTCTGGGGCGATCGTCTTGGCTGCGGCGGGGTTGAGTGCGGCGGTCAGCGTGTGGCGGCGGCGCTTGGGGGCGAAACGCCAACAATTGCTCGATCGCGCCAACAGCGAACCGTCGGTTTCCCCGGAAGGAGAGGAAGTGTCTCCAGAAGAAAACGCGATCGCCATGCGTCAAAGGGTGAAATGGCGACAGCAAGTGGACTTGTGCGACGTGCAGCGCCGACTATTGCAAATCGGGCAAGCGATCGCCTGGATCGGCGTAGCGGCGGCGATCGTCGGTTTATTTCCCTACACGCGCTGGCTGCAACCGCTCATTTTTTCTAAACCCTTGAGCCTGTTAGGGGTGGTGTTAGGCACGTACATGGTGGTGCGCCTGAGTGGAATTATGGTCGATCGCTTCTTTTCGGTGATCGAACCGAGCGAATTTCTCGATACGCGGGCCTCGCAACGGCTGTTGTTGCGGTTTTCGACGTTGGTTCCGGTGGCCAAAAGCGTCGTCGCCTTTACGGTGATGGTGGTGGGGGCGATCGTCGGTTTAATTGTTTTGGGAATTGATGCCAGTCCCCTCCTCGCTGGTGCCGGGATCGTCGGTTTGGCCCTGTCGTTTGCGTCTCAAAACCTGTTGCGCGACGCGATCAATGGCTTTTTGATTCTCATGGAGGATCAGTACGCCGTCGGCGACGTGGTGGAAATTGGCGATGTGTCTGGGTTTGTCGAATATATGAGCCTGCGCGTCACCGAACTTCGCAACCCAGAAGGGCGGCTGATTACGGTTCCGCACGGGACGATCTCGGTGGTGCAAAACCTCTCGAAAGATTGGTCGCGGGTGGACTTGACAATTAAAGTGGCTTACGAAACCGATCCCGATTTGGCCCTAGAAACGATCGATCGCGTCTGTGCCGAAATGTTTGCCGATCCCGACTGGAACGATAAAATACTAGAACCTGCTACCGTTTTAGGGATTGACGAACTCAGCCACGAAGGGATTTTAATTCGTACTTGGATTAAAACGGCTCCCCTCAAACAGTGGGAAGTGGCTCGCGAGTGCCGCCGTCGTCTAAAATTGTCTTTAGATCGGGCTGGGATCTCCATCGGTTTGCCGAAAGAGACGGTCATGTTTTCGCGATCGCGCCCTCAGTTTGTGGATGGTAAAAATTAGGTGTGAGGTGTAGGGGCGATCGCGCTGAGAAGGGGGTAGGCACGGGGGCACTACCCCTACAATAAATACCGCGATCGCCGTAAACAGTGAAATTCCGGCTTAAATTTTGCAGATTGAGGTGCTTAAAGTAAAGATTTGTTACAAGTTGTCACGATTCGCGTAATTTTGCCATCTTACCTCCTACAAGATAAATGAAAGGACATTCATTCCTACACTCACCTGATATCTACAGGAGATTTGTCTCGTAATGAAGAAAGCACTATCGAGCATTTTCGCTTTTGCCACGATCCTTTTAGGCGCTCGAGCCAATGCCGTACCAATCACGATGCTGGATCTGAGTTACTCCGAATCGACATCAAAGAATCTTGTGTTTAATGGGGACTTTAGCGCTGGAGACACTGGCTTTTCTAGCGATTACTCATCCGATAATTCTCACAATCTTTACCCAGTACCAGCCAGGTATGCAGTTGGGCAAGATCCCAGCGAACATCACAGTTTGTTTAGTTCTTTTGGCGATCGCACTACTGGCGATGGCTTAATGATGATTGTTAATGGAGGATCTTTCCCAGAAGGTGCAGGCCCTGTTGTATGGTCTCAAACCATTGATGTTGTCCCCGATACAAATTATCAACTGTCAGCCTGGATTGCTAGCACCATTCCTACAGAAGTCGCTCGACTTCAGTTTGCCATTAATTCTGAAGTTACGGGCCCGATTTTAACGGCTTCGACAGATACCAGTGGATTCTGGGAAAATCTCAGCACGACTTGGTATTCAGACTCTAACACCTCAGTTGAGTTTTCCCTGATGAATCACAACCCAGCCTGGCTTGGAAATGACTTTGCCGTAGATGACATTTCATTTCGTGAAGTTGGTACTCAAACATCAGTTCCAGAGCCTTCTATTCTTATCGGACTTGGTGCGATCGCCTTCATGCTGCGCCGTAAGTTGAGTTAATTTTGCCGACGTTCGTTTCAACATCGCGATCGCGCCTTTGGATTCGCATTAAAAATGGCCGCCAAACCGCGATCGCGTTTTTCTAAGAAATCGCGAGGAAGCCGCAAAAAACAGTCGAGAATTGCTAGAAACCCCGATCGAGATTTACAAGGAAGATGGGAAGCCACTTCCGCAGCCGAACACTTTGGGGCGAGAGAGGTTGTTTTCAGAAAGGCGATCGTAAAAATGCCCAAAAAAAGACGAACGCGAGAACATATTATTGCCGATCTCAGCGTCAACTACGTCGAACGATACATTTTATCGTGCGGTTACTCCGTCGAACGAGTTCAGAAAGATTATGGTTACGATCTGCTGATTTTCACTTACGACGATCGCGGTGAAATCGAAAACGGTCAAATTTACGTGCAGCTAAAGGCAACCGACTCCCTAAGAATTTTAGCCGATGGAGCGACGATCGCCCTCACCTTAGCGCGTTCCGATCTGGAACTGTGGCTGAGCGAGCCATTTCCTTGTATACTGATTGTATACGATGCTCGCGAAGAACGAGCGTACTGGCTGTATGTACAGGCATACTTCCAGAAACAACGCGGTTTCGATCGCGATTGCGCTGCGCGCACGCTACGCGAACGGGCCACCAACACGGTTAATGTCCGCATTCCGAGGACAAACATTGTCGATCGCAATGCAATTCTACAGTTTTGTCGGTACAAAAACACGATCCTCAAACAGTTATCGGGAGAACTTCGCCATGAAATTTAACAAAGTAACCCTCGGCGAGTTAGAACAGTTATTGTTAAAGCTAAAGTTTATTGGCAAGCGGACGGAAAACGGTCATTGGCTGTTTCACCATCCTGTCTCGGATGCCTTAATTCTTTTGCCCAAAAACTACGATCGCGATTCTATTGTCGATCGCACACACCTTATGGCTGTCCGACGTATTTTAATCGAATACGGACTGATTGAATATGATAGCGCAAAGGAATCGCACCTAGATCTCATTCGGATCGATGCCCAACTCCTGCAATCGAGCCGCTAACTGTGCTGCCCGTGCCTCAGCCCGATCGACCCGTTCCACCAGTTCCACATAACTCGAAAATGGCTTCCCATCAGGAAAATACAACTTCAAATCGTTGTCTGTGACATCAAAACGAATCCCCAAGCAAGGACTAACCCAACCTAACATCGACGCGATCGCCTGTAATTGTCCCTCTTGTCGCTGCCATCCTTTTAACTGAACGCGATCGGGGTCGTAGATATAATATTCTTCCACGCCGCAATCCTGGTAAAATGTCAGTTTAGTATCTTCGAGTTCGGTACGAGTGTTGCTAGGCGAGGCAATTTCAAACACCACTTGCGGGGCAATATTGTCCTCTTGCCCCTGAAGATAAGAACGACGATCGCCTTTGGGTCGCCCTAATGCTACCATGACATCAGGAGCGACGCTAATATAGGGCCGCCCTTCCACCGGATACCAGAGCCAATTTCCAGCCACGAAATCGGGGACGAGGGCATCGAGGTTGCCCTGAAGGGTCATAATCAATCGAAACTGTTTGGTATTGTCAGACAAGGGCTTACCGTCATGTTCGGGGTAACGAATGTCAGTGGATGTGGCTGGTTGAATTGCGGGCATGGCATTATGGGGGTACGGCCATCTCTGATATAATAGCGCGATCTCCACCATCCCCTCTCTCCCTCATCGTCAAAATGCGTCAATTCCTTCTTTCCTTGGCACTCACTCTCGCGATCGCCGCCCCAATTTCGGCCCAACCCTCGCGCACCCAACGGGCGATCGAGCGGTTAAATTCGGGCTTGCAACTGGTGCAAAGCGGTCAGTTAAACCCGGCGATCGCGGCCTTTCAACAAGCGGCGCGACTCGATCCGCAGTTGGCTCCAGCCCATTATAATTTAGGTCTGGCTCTGCGACAGTCAGGAAATTTAGATGATGCGGCTGAAGCCTTTTACGAAGCCACGCGCACCGATCCGGGGTTTGCTTTGGCATTTGCTAATTTGGGGGCGGTACTGCTCGAACGCAATCAGCTAGAATTGGCGACATCGTATTTGGAACGAGCCATTTCTCTCGATGACGAGCTCGGAGTGGCGTATTATAATTTGGGTTTGGTACTAGAATCGCGCGGGCAAATTGATGACGCGATCGACGCACTGCAAAAGGCACGGCGCTACAGTCCCGACGCACCGGAACCGGCCTACCATTTAGGAGAATTGTACTGGCAACAAGGACGAGAAGGCCGGGCGCGATCGGCGTTTCGCGAAGCCATCGATCGCAATTCTAACTACACCGAAGCCCACTACCAAATCGGGTTAATCGAACTGGCCGACGAGGACTACGAAGACGCACTCGAAGCCTTCCGAGAAGCGACGCGATCGAACCCCAATTATGCCAATGCTTACTACGGTGCGGGGCTGGCATTTTTGCGCCAACAAAACTATCCCGAAGCCCGACGGGTGTTAGAACACGCTCGCGGTTTGTATCAGTCTCAAGGAAATCAGCAGTGGGTGGCGATCGTCGATGACGTATTGCGCCAGTTGGCATTTTAATGAGGTATTAGGTATTAGGTATTAGGTATTAGGTTTTAGGTTTTAGGTTTTAGGAGTGAGGTATGAGGTACGAGGTGCGAGGTTCGAGGTATGAGGGGTGAGGTTCGAGGTATGAGGGGTGAGGTTTCAAGGATGAAGGATGAAGGATGAATATTAATTTCCCCTTGTCCCCTTGTCCCCCCCTCTCCTTGTCTCCTTGTCTCCTTGTCTCCTTGTCTCCTTGTCCCCTTGTCTCCCCCTCCCCCTAATCCCCTAATTCCCCAAACCCCCAATCCTTTCTTACGTTGGGTCGCATTAGAGGTAAAATAAGCAAAGCTCTACGACTGCCGTACATTCATGCAAGCCCCAGAACTGCTCGGCCGCTACGCTGCGGGAGAACGAGATTTCAGCGAAGTGGATCTGCAACGGGCCAATCTCAACCGGGCCGATCTCTATCGTATCTGCTGGCAAAGAGCCTGCTTGCGCGATGCCGACTTGCGCGGGGCCGACTTGCGCGGGGCCGACTTGCGCGGGGCCGACTTGCAAGGGGCCTATCTCAACGATGCCAGTTTGTGCGGGGTGCAGTTGCAGGGGGCGAATTTAGCCGGGGCCGAACTGCGAAATGCCGATCTCTACGAGGCCGACTTGTCGGAGATCCAAGGCGATCGCGCCGATTTTTACGAAGCGGACTTGCGCGGGGCCAATTTAGAAACCGCCGATCTCGATGGCGCGAACTTGGAACGGGCCGACCTGCGCCAAGCTCGTTTGGCGGGGGCCAAGCTGAGCGGGGCCAGTTTGCGGGTGGCCAATTTGAGCGATGCTGATTTGCAAGGGGCGCAGTTGAGTGGGGCCAGTTTGGAGAAAGCAAATCTGAGCCGGGCCCAGTGCGATCGCGCCATTCTCCACGCCGCCAACTTCGCCGGGGCCAATGCCAGCCACGCCAGCTTTACGGACGCGACCCCCAGTGAAATCGATGCCAGTAAAGCCAACTTCAGCTACGCTGATTTTAGCCGTGCCAATCTTTACGGAGCTAACTTGAGCGCCGCTAACGCTACGGGTGCCAAATTCAATATGGCCGATCTGACCAGTGCCGATCTCGGCGGAGCCAATTTAAGTGGGGCCGATTTGTGGGGCGTTCACATGACGGCCGCGAATTTACACGGAGCCGTTATGCCCGATGGCAAAAAATGGCAATGACGGACAGCACATTTACTGATTTTATCTGCGTGTAAAATGTAGTTGGCGCTTCGTTGTTTTCCATATTGATAGGGTATTACCCCAAATTCCGTATCCTTACTGAAGTTGTCGTCTGTTCCCCTAGCTGGTTGCCGAACGCTCTGTTTCGATTTTGATGCGATCGCGTTAAGATCCATAAGATCGCAATCGCGATCGCATTTTGAGTGACCAGCGCTCTAGACCTCGACCTCGCTCATGTCCATTTATGAAGCCATCCAAGCGGGAGATCCCGATCTTGCCCGCAAAGCGATGGCGCAACCGGACTTCGATATTGACAAACAAGGGCCCCTCGCTCTCAGTTATGCTGCTTATGACAAAAATTGGGAAATCGTGGGCTTGCTGCTTTCGGCCAGTCGCGATCGTCATTGGGGTTCGGCTCCCTACGACGCACCTCTGTATCGAGCCGTGCGTGCCGGAAACGTAGAAATTGCCCGCCTCGCCATCGAAGCGGGAGCCGATGTCAACTTGCCGAGTGCGAACCCCGAGGAGCCGACTCTATTAATGGTCGCGACGGGAACGAGCAACTTGGAGATGGTGAGGCTGTTGGTGGAAGCGGGAGCCGAGGTGAATGCGGTTCGGGGCGATCGCTGTGCCTTGTCTGTGGCCGCGGCGGTGGGGAACGGCGACTTGTTTGAATACTTAACGCCGCTTACCGAAGCCAAACTGTGCCGCCAAGCTCGGCGAATTTTGAGAAAAACTATGGACGATCGTCGCAAACGAGAGGATAAGCTCACCGAAAACTTTATTGATGCGGCCGCCGAAGGCAATATTTCTGCCCTTCGCCAAGCGATCGATAAAGGAGTCGATGTCAATGCCATCGGCAGCGAAAATTATACGGCTTTGTGGGTGGCAGCTTACTGGGGCCGGGCGAAAGCGGCTCGCGTCCTGATCGAAGCTGGGGCCAATCTCAATTTACCCGATCCCGAGCAGGGATGGTCGCCATTGATGGCGGCGGTGGGAATGTCGCCGATCGCCGATCGCCGCGATGTCGTCCAAGTCTTGATCGAGGCGGGAGCCAATGTCAACACCATCACCCGCAACGGCCAGACCCCGCTCATTAAAGCGGCCGAATGCGGTTATTTAAACATGGTAGAATGCTTGCTGGCCGCCGGAGCCGATGCCAATCTCCGGGACAAGGCTGGCAAAAAAGCCCTCGACTACGCCCGCGAATCCCTGCATCGCTGGTATCCTGGGGCCGATTACCCGGCGACGATCCGGCGATTGGAAGCCGTAACAGGCAAGTGAACGCGATCGCCAAGGAGCAGAAGTATTGCATCGATTTTCAACGAGCGAACAGTAGGGGCGATTCGCGAATCGCCCCTACAATAAAATTGATTCTCGTGCATTGTTGCATTGTTTATGAAAAATGGTACCATCGATCTCTGGACAAATGAGAGAAGTTATGTTATCCTAAATCGGAAGTGAAAGTTTATCGTAACGTAACCATTCAGGTGCTCGCCAGAAACCCGGTTTCTCAAAGGATAAACTCGAATTTAGTCT
>CAKZKB010000602.1 GCA_937121005.1 uncultured cyanobacterium
AATCGCTTCTCGACGTTCTCAAAAGTGAAGGATATCGCTACAGTCCCTATCGCTACATTCGCATTCTCAATTGGCTGCGATCGCTCTATTTTCAGCAAGGATGCTATTTAGAAGCCTTCTGGATCCGGCAAAAACGACGTTCCATCGAACAACAGTACGGTTTGCGTGCCTTTATCGGTGCGGGACGCTTGGAGTTATCCTTAGAAACGGGGGAAACGATCGCCACCGAAATTGTCGCTTCGGGACGGGAACGCGACCTCGATCGCTTGTTAGCAAGAGTCGGCCGACCCGATTGCAAATTGACGATCGTGCACGGACAGTCCGGTGTAGGTAAAAGTTCCATCGTCCGTGCGGGATTGTTACCTGCATTGCAACACAAATCTCTGGGAATGCGAGATATCGCCTCGGCGATCGTCCAAACCTATACTAACTGGGATGGCGCGATCGCCGCACAGATACTCGACGAAGAAGGCGACTCGAAAATCGGTCGCCACAATCGAGAAGTTCGGATCGATCGCATTTTAGAAAAACTCAAAGCCAATGCCGATCGCGAGTTCATCTCTGTCTTGATTTTCGATCAGTTTGAAGAATTTTTTGTCACCAACGAACGCAGTGAGGAACGCGAACCCTTCTATCGCTTTTTTCAAGAATGCTTGCAACTTCCCTACGTCAAACTGATTCTCTCCCTGCGAGAAGACTACCTGCACGAAATCCTAGAATGCGAGCGACTTCTCGGTATCAATTCCGACCTGCTTAATCGCAGCATTCGCTACTATTTAGGCAACTTTTCTAAAACCGATGCGGCACATTTAATTCAGTGTTTGACCGAGCGATCGCACTTTCATTTAGAACCAGAATTGATCGCCGAACTCACCAACGATCTCGCCGGAGAATTTGGGGAAGTCCGTCCGGTGGAATTGCAAATTGTGGGAGCGCAATTGCAAGCCGAAAATATCAGCACCCTGCAACAGTATAAAGAATGCGGCCCGAAAATTAAACTCGTCGAGCGTTTTTTGCAATCGGCCATCGAAGACTGCGGCCCCGAAAATGCCGTGCTTGCTTGGCAAGTTCTCTTCTGTTTGACCGCCGAAGACGACACCCGTCCCCTGAAAACATACAACGAACTCGCACTCGAAATTGGCGTAAACGGCAAGCGACTGGAATTGGTACTCGAAATTTTGCACCAGTCCGGTTTGCTGTCGCTACTTCCCGAATTTCCTGCCAACCGCTACCAACTGGTTCACGATTATTTGGTCTCCTTTATTCGCCAACAACAGGATCGATCGCGCCGTCGAGAAACCGAAGTGCTGCGCCGTCTCAACCATCGCTTAAATGCCTCTAAGCGCTCTCTAATTGCTGCTTTAACCGCTTCATTTTTAGCCGTTGGGATGTTTGGAGGGTTGTCCGTTCACGCTCGCAAACAAACCGAATTAGCGCGATCGCAGCAACAACGGGCCATGGCAGCCGAACTCGAAGCCGCGATCGCTGAAATTGACGCGCGTAACTCCGCCTCCCAAGCCTTTTTACTGTCGAATAACCAACTCGAAGCCTTACTCGCTAGCGTCAAAGCAGGGGGAAAATTGCAGCAAATTCGCGCCAGTTTGGACGATCGCCGCACCTTAGACGCACTAAAATATCAAACCTTAACCCGCTTGCAACAAACCGCCTATTTCACTACCGAACGGAATCGCTTGCAAGGTCACAGTAACAGCGTTCTCAACGTTCGTTACAGTCCTGATGGTAAATTTATTGCCACTGCTAGCGCCGATCGCACGGTAAAACTGTGGCAACCCGATGGCAGTTTTGTCAGCATTTTATCGGGACATCAAGGGGGTGTCACCCGCGTGGCGTTCAGTCCTGGCGGTCAGTTAATTGCGACGGCGAGTGCGGACAATACCGTAAAATTGTGGCAACCCGATGGCACGTTAATTCGCAGTTTCATGGGTCACGAAGATACAGTAACGAGTCTCAGTTTCAGTCGCGACGGTCAGTTTTTAGCTACTGCAAGTGCGGATAAAACCATTAAACTCTGGCAGCTAAACGGTCGTTTAATTGGAACCCTAAAAGGTCACGAAGACTGGGTGATGGGGATTGCTTTTAGTCCCGACGGTCAGACCATTGCTTCCGTGAGTCGCGATCGCAGTTTGCGACTGTGGAATACGCAAGGGAAGCTGTTAAAAACACTGCGCGGACACGCAGACGGACTGACGGCGATCGCCTGGAGTCCCGATGGCGAAACCCTTGTCACCACCAGCGCCGATCGCACGGTCAAGTTGTGGAGTGCGACGGGTCAACTTCTACGCACGTTAGGAGGACATCGCGATTGGGTTTTAGCGGTTAACTTTAGTCGCGATGGAGAAGTTTTTGCCACTGCGAGTGCCGATCGCACCGTGCGTTTGTGGCGCAAAGATGGAACCCTAATTCGTATTTTAGAGGGACACGCCGATCGCGTTTGGAGCGTCAGCTTTAGTCCAGACGGCCAGACGATCGCCACTGCTAGCGCTGACAACACGGTAAAATTATGGCATCGCTACAGTCGCGGCTTGCCGAGTTTAGATAGCAACAATGCCGTGTTAGCTGTTTCGCCAAGCGATCGTCAAGAGATTGCCACCGCTAGCGAAGATGGAAGCATTTCAATCTGGAACCGCGATCGCGTCTTGCAACATCGCTGGCAAGCACATGAAAGTGCTACCAATTGGGTTGGCTTCAGTGGTAAAATATTAGCCTCTGCTGGAGCAGATAGCACCCTAAAACTCTGGGATAGTTCGGGGAAACTACTGCGGGTTTTCGAGCATCCTTCTGGTGTCACCTCTGCCAGTTGGAGTGCGGATGAAAATATAATTGTCACAGCCACAACTGATGCCGAAGCCTTCGTTTGGACAGCAAACGGACAGCATTTAGCGACGCTTATCGGTCACGAAGGTGCGGTGACAGGAACGGCGATCGCGGCTGACAATACCATTGCCACGGCCAGCGAAGATGGTACGATTAAATTATGGCAAGCCAACGGTCAGCCATTGCAGACCTTCACCGGACACGAAGGTGCGATTAACTGGATAGCCTTCAGTCCCGACAGCCAAATTTTGGCCTCGGCTAGTGGCGATAATACGTTGATTTTATGGCAGCGAAATGGCGATCGCCTAGCAATGTTAGAAGGTCATACCGGCCCGGCCAATTGGGTCGCCTTTTCCGCAAGCGGCGATCGCGTTGCTTCGGCTTCCGACGACGGAACCGTGCGCTTGTGGAACCGACAAGGCGAATTATTAGCCACCTTTTCCGGCCATGACAATGCAGTTTTCAGTCTCAGTTTTAGCCGCGACGATCGCTGGATTATTTCGAGCGATCGCGCCGGAAAAGTGCTATTCTGGAATTTAGATCTCGATAACTTGCTCGATCTCAGTTGCGATTGGCTGCATGATTATTTAAAAACCAATCCGCAAGTCAACATGAGCGATCGAATGTTGTGTCAACCCCATTCTTTAGAGAATTAACAAGGGGTAAACCCCCTACAGGGGTGAGACCCATGCTGACATTTGCAGCTTCGTAAGCGAATATAGAGCCAGATGTGTTAGAGATCGGGTGCATCATGCCAGAAGATCCGTTTAATTCTCACTCTCTCGACTCGATCGCGTCTCGGTTGAATGCGGACTTCAAGCTGTTGTCGCCAGAAACCCAGCAACGAATTCTGGATCTGCGCAAACAGACCCCTTCCGTACCGCCGAAACTCCAACGCGATCGTTAAACGAAGTCAGTTCGACAACCATAAACTCTCCCTCACTTCTACCCCCTCTCCCCAGCGAGAGGGATTTTGGGAGACTGGCGCGATCGCGATCCGATTTTCACCGCCAGATGGTTTCAAATTTCTTCCTCGACGATCGCGATCTCTTCTTCGGTTAAACCGTAAAGTTCGTAAACCAAGCAATCGATGTCTCGTTCTAGTTCGGTGGTATCCGCGTTGGGATTGTCTTTTTTGGACTTTAAGATCGAACGAACCTTTTTAGAAATTGCTCTTTGGCTGTCCGAATCAGCTTCTTTAATATACATATTTGATAAGTTAGGTGCAGTATAAGGCAAGTATCCTCCCGACATTTTAAGTCCATCGAAAAAGCATTGATATATATATTGGAATAGCTTTGAGTTTAACCATCCTAAAATATAATACGGCTCGTACTTACTAGAAAATGAATGAATACAGTTCGTATTGATAGATGCGTATTCACCATTTTCATCTAAAAATGCCTCAGTACGCAAAGCAATTTTTGCGAACAATATTTTCTTTTTTCCGTATAATTTGAACCTGTTTTCTCCTAAAATATTCTCCTGTTTTGGTAAAAACGGCGTAGTATATTTACGCTTTTTGTCCGTTAGTTGTTCCAGTCCCCAAGTAGTGCTGTATCGGTCAATAGTTCCCGTATTGACTAACTTAAAACCATCTTTTTCATTAATATAGTTATGGAATAAGTCTGCTTCCCTAGCAGTTGATGTAGCGTTAATATTGCCAACATTAACTAAGGGAACAGAACTGTCAATTATTTTTTTTGTAAGAGGAAATTTAGAACTCAGTACAAAACCGAGAAGTAAATCAGATAGATAAGTTAAGATCTCGGAACTAAACTCCCTCCATTCAAAAGGTTGGGTTTCATTAATAAATGTAAAAGACTGAAAAGTGTAGTCTTCAATACTTGACTGTTTTTGAAATATTGAGACAATTGGGTAAATTGCGGCTTCTTCAAAAACTTTCACATTGGAATAGTCGCCAATTATTATAAAAGAGGTTTTCGTAATCAGAAAAGCTCGTAAAGCTGCACCATACTTGGCAGATAAATAACGATTGGGACTAATAAAGCTAAGCAATCCATCTTTTTTTAGAAGTTCTAATCCTAACTCAAAAAAATAGACATAAAAATCAACAGTACCTTTTGCGGTTGAGTATTGATTCTTGTAATAATTATACTCCGGCTCGATAACTGATTTTTTTAACTCGATTGCGCTAATATAAGGCGGATTTCCGATCGCGACATCAAACCCAACAAAATCGCCATTATTATCCAACACTTCTGGAAACTCGAAGCGCCATTCAAAAGCATTGTCGTAAATTTTGCCAGTTTCGATCTCTTCAATTTCAGCTTGTAACTTGTCAATTTCGTTATTTAACTTAGCGATCTTTTTCTCGCGTGCTGTTTGCTCCTTTTTAGTTTCCTCAAACAAGCGAGTTTGATTCTCCAACTGATACAGATCGTTCTCCAACTTACCCAATTTTACCTTTTTCGGATCGGTAGCAAAAAGTGTCGTCCGAAAGTTCTCCTTGATTTTTTGAATTAACTGTTCCATCTCTCGCTTCTGCTGTTTGTTTTCTGCGTTGCGATAGGTTTGTACTGCGTTGCGATAGGTTTCCACATCAGATTTACTTTTTTTCAACGCTTGGCGCAAATCCGCATCCAGCGCAAAGCGGCTAATTAAAGAGTTGCCACATTTGATATTAATATCGATATTCGGTAGCGTTTCTAGTTCGTTTGGCGACTTGTAATAAGCATTTTTTAGCAGTTCGATCCACAACCGCAACCGACAAATTTTTACAGAGTTGGGGTTGACATCTACGCCGAACAAACAGTTTTCTATAATGGTTTGCTTCTCGTGAAACAGAGTTTCTTGAACGCGCTGACTTTCCTTGCTTTGAGGATTGTATTCAAAAAATTCTCCGTTGTCATCCGTAACGATTAACTCGTCGTTGGAGATTTCAATGTGGTAGTCTCGCAGGGTTTTTCCAGCGCGATCGCGCAAGATTTTCAGTTCGCTTTTAATAGCAATAATTTCGTTAAGCGCCGAAACCAAAAAGTGCCCGGAACCCACCGCCGGATCGCAAATTTTGAGACTGTTGACGATCGCGTTTGCTTCTTGCTTATCGTCAATGCGATCGTATAACTGCGCGATCGTCTGACAATTCCAGCCTTTGATATCGTTGAATTTCTGTACTACAGCGCGACGAATGGTTTCGCGACACATATACATGGTAATAAAACCTGGCGTAAAGAACGAACCATCTTTATAACCGTTGATTTTCTCGAAAATAAGCCCCAAAACCGAAGCATTAATTAACGTTTTGTTTTCTTCTTGGATGTCTTCGGATCCTTCGCTGCTGAAGTCGTAAGCATTGAGAAACTCGAATAAATACTCCAGGGTATTGAGTTCTCCCGATCGCTTTTTGCCATTGCGATCTTTCAACACCGTCGAAGAGAAGATCGGCAGCGTCTCATCTTTCCTTAAATTACTAATAAAAATTGTTGACTGTTCGAGATCGGTGGGTTCAAAAAGAGAACTATTGAGATAGGGAACCCTAGCAAACGCATCCTTTAGCGTTCCACTGCGATCGGCGTATTTGCGAGCGAGAATGCTAAAAAATAGATCGTCTAGATCGTCGTAACTGCGGACTTTTTCTGGACTGAGAAAGGCAAAAGATCGATCGCCTTTGTGGTAGTTAATTAGCTGCGCTTCTAAAAGTTTGAGAAACAAAATTCGGTTTATCCACGTAATCGTTAACTCCAAGCTAATGGCGAACAGTTGCGCTTCTCGAGTGTCGCCAAACTGTTGGGGATTTTCGAGTAGAGAGATCTTATCAACGCGATCGAGTTGCGCGATCGTATTTTCAATCAACGAACCGGGATGACGATCGACACTTTTGTGACGTTCGATCGTCTTTTTACTCCCTTTTTTAACTTCTGTCAAGCCGACGACGTGCAGCAACTCGCTGTAAAATGTTTTATCTAAGGTGTTGCTGTCGTTAGCGAAGGGAAGTTTCAGTAAATGTTCGGGAGACAACAGTTTAAATAAAGCAATCAGTTCGCGATCGCTTTGGCTGTCATTGTCTCTTAAAAATCCTTCGTAGTCTCGCAGATCGAAGTGAGTAAAGGGAATGCTATCCGCGATCGCGGCGATCGCAGGTGTGGCAATTTCCTTGTAGAAAAAATCAGTTGTTTTTCCGGTTAACCTTCCTTCTTCAAACGCCTTAAACTGCTCGACGAGCTTTTTATCGCTAGCAAAATAGTCCTCAAAACAATTGGCATCGAAAACAAACCATTCGTAAAGGTTTGTTATTACTAAATGTTTGAGTTCGAGATTTTGATTCGCAATGCGATCGCGCAAGAAATATAACAGTAACTCCTGAAAAGCCTTCGCATTTAGGTTGTCAACCTTTACCATTTCAGTTGTTTTTCCCGGACGTTTGACCTCGAAAATAACGCCTAGGCTGCTTTTAGCATCTTTCCCGTTATGAACGACTAGATCGTTTCGGCCTTGGGTATTGACAAAGCGATCGCGACCGTAGTAGGTCTGCTTTAAAAAGTCAGAAATTAAGTTTTTGTTAAATTCTTCCGACTCATCTTCGTTAGCGCGATCGAGAAGTTCCACCGCGCTAGCTTTGAACCGTTCGATATCATCGCGGTTCGGCTTGACTTTAAGAAATGCCTTATTTAAGGCTTGCCTGAGTTGTTTTTTGTTGCTTGCCATATCCAGACCTGACGAACCACTGCCGGCGATCGCTTCTCCCCCACTATACCACAAGTCTCGCATCAATCCCCATACGATCGCCACATCAGCTTATACTTTTCCGACTCCGCGAGAATGGGATTGATGCCAAACCAACGACCTTCTTCGTCGCGATACTCGAATAAAAACATACTCCGCAACAACAATTGATAATCTTCATCGCCGCGCACGCTTTGCTGTTTGACCGCACGCATGAGTAACTCCCATTCGTCGTCGCTAAGGGGAGAAATGAGGTCGTCTCGGGCTTCTTTAACCACTGTTTCTACTGTCTGGCGGGAAATTGGCGCATCTTCTTTTTGAATGCAACCGTAGACCAAACCGAGTAAATTGCGGACGTGACCGCCACTGGCCCGACACAGACGATCGCAGGTTTCCCGGTCTTCAAATACCTGGGAAAGTTGCGCCATTTGCGCCTCGCGATCGCGATCGGGAAATGCCCGAGTTAAAATCATTTGTCGCAACAATTCCATCCCCGGTGCGTACTCCGTTCCGTCACGGCGAAACACTGGGATCGTCGGTAAAATTTTTGGCTTCACCCCAAAGCGACTCACCAACCGGGCCAGATCGTTAGAGAAAATTAAGGCCAAAGGAATGGTATAAACTAAATGGCAGTTGAGTTTTTTGAGTTGTTCGCCGCGATCGACAAACAAATATTCCGGTTGGGTGCGACCGGGAGATTTTGTGGTATTATCAACGCGATCGAGATTATCGACGATCGCCACCAAACCCGCCTTCCCCCGTTGGCGCAACCGCGCGATCGCCGGGGCAAGCAATTCGCGATCGATGGTTTCTAAAATGCCATTGGTGCGCGGTTCCAAATACTGTCGCAACAATGCCCGCAACTTAGGACTATCCTTCGTCTTCGCCGTAATTTTGGCAATACCACCGGGGAGAGAATAGGCAAAATCGCCCTCGCTACTCCCCGAAATCGTCCCCATTCCCGGAACCACCGCTTCTCCCGACAGTTCGATGGGGGTTTGCAACAGATCCATCGCCCCTTGTAACAACGCCTTAAACCCGCGCGGTTGCAAGTCAATCCCGATGGCGGCCAAACTTTCCATCACTTGTCGCGCGATCGCTAGTAAAATGTCGCTAACATCCACATCGGCCATATCCAAATCTTCGGAGGATTCAAAATAGACCACGTGAAATCCCTGTTCTTCCAAATTGGCTTTCAACCGCAGCAACTCCGTAGACTTGCCGCAGCCAATATGTCCGGCAAACAACTGACAACTGGGTTGTTCGCCCCCCAGCAGGGCAATAGTGCGTCCCAACTCCCGCACCACGTCGCTACCGCGCACGCCAGCAAAATCGATATAATAGCGGCGATCGTCCGGTTTGCTAAAATTGAGCGTGCGGCTGGGATTGCAGGCGCGAAAAAATTGAATCTGATCCAGGGTCATTTCAATGAACAATGAGCAATGAGCAATGAACAATGAACAATACCTCTGGCACTCGGCCGGAGGCTTGGAGGCTTGTATCCAAGATATGCTCGGTCGTGTCGGTTAAAGTTCAGTTGGGTGCGCTACATTTGGCTTGGTTTTGGACAACAGACAACACCCCAATGAAGATCGCATCTGTCGATCGGCTTAGCACGTTTCTTTCCTGTCTCGGAAGGGGAGTCTCGGACGCAAGGGGCAACGATCTCGGACGCGAACCCACCTCATACCTTACTGTTTGCCACCCATGAGCGACGATCGCATTACTTCGGTTTCCCCCGCCCAACTTCGGGCCCGCCGCCGCCAACTGCGACGCGCCCGCACCCTCAAATCGGCGCGATCGCTGTGGCAGTCTCTCGCCGTCGGACTGCTGGCTGGAGGCGTGTTTTGGGCGGTCGCCTCCCCCGCTTGGGTGGTTCGCGATCCCCAACAAGTCAGCGTCGAGGGCAACGAATATCTCTCCTCCCAGGCGATTCGATCGCTGTTACCTCTATCGTACCCTCAAGCCCTGTGGACTGCCCACCCGCAGGCGATCGCCGATCGGCTCGAGTCCCAGGCCCCCATCGAACAGGTCAGCGTCCGGCGATCGCTGTTTCCGCCCCACTTAACCGTTGAAGTGCGAGAACGCCAACCCGTGGCCCTCGCTTACGATCCGGCTGGCGTGGCTGCCAAAACCCCCAAACTGGGGTTACTCGACGAGTCGGGACGGTGGATCCCTTTAGATAAATATAAAGCCCTAGCTCGCGATCGCACTTTGCCAGCCTTAAAAGTGGTGGGGCGACCGGAACACTACAGCAAAAACTGGCCCCAAGTTTACCAGATCCTACACCGCAGCGATGTCGTTCTCTCCGAAATCGACTGGCAAGATCCGGGTAACTTGGTGCTGAAAACGGATTTGTGGGCCGTGCATTTGGGGCCTTACGGGCCGCAGTTTCCCGAACAAGTTGCCGCTTTAGCCCGCATTGAAGACTTGGCGCGATCGCAGCAGTTACAAGTCCCGAAAACGGTGTCTTTAGGCGAGGTTGAATATTTAGATCTCAAAGATCCGAGCGCTCCCTATTTTCAGTTGAAACCGGGCGCGAAAGCCAACGATAACTAATTCAATTCAAAATTCAAAATTCGTCTTGGAAAGTTCGGGGGGAAGAAAATCTACACC
>CAKZKB010000603.1 GCA_937121005.1 uncultured cyanobacterium
CCCCCAATCCCCCAACCCCCCAACCTAAAACTGGACACTGGACACTGGTCACTGATTATCCCCCTAATCCCCCAATCCCCCAATCCCCCAACCTAATACCTAATACCTAAAACCTAATCCCTAAACTAGGCTCCCCGCTTCAGAGCGGCTTCCACTTGGCGAAACTCTTGCTCTAAGCGCGTTTTGAGCTTGTCGGACAGGGGACGGTTGCCGTAGGAGTTGTAAAATCCGGCCAGGGAGTTGAGGGCTGTCCGCATGGTGGTAAAGGAGGGTAAGTTACTCACCGAGTCGTCGCGACGGTACAGGGCAATATAGTCGTTAATTTTTTCGCGTGCGTCGGCTTGGGCCTCGCCTTTCTCCGGATCTGCCTCGGGCAATTCGATCGCGGTTCTGAGGCTCTCGACCAACGCCAGGGTATCGTTGGAGTAGTTACCGCTCAACCCGGATCCGGGGGCGCAACCGCTCAACCCAATGGCGACAACGAGGACGAGGGCGAACAAGCCCGATAGCAGCCGTGACAGAAATGATTTCATAAATATCACCTGAAGTCTTTTAGTTCGGTGGCAACTTCTCGGCAACGAGCGAGCGCGTACAGTCGATCGCGCTGCGGACTCCGTTGGAAAATTGCACCATCCTAAAGGGATCTTACCGGAAAATGGGGATCTTAACTCGATCGCGTCTCTAGGATGGCGATCGCGGCCGCAATGGCGCGATCGTCGCGTACCATCATCGCATGAGCAAAAATATTTAATTTCACTTCCCGACCCCATGGCAAGCGAGCGTTCTCGGAGGGGACAACAATAAAATCCCAAGTCGTCCACAAAAATGCGATGGGAATTTTGGATAATACTCCTAAATCTCGATTTAACTGTTCTAAAAATGCGCTTCCCGGACGCATTTGGGCGATGGTTTTGTGGGGTAACAAGCGAGCGAGATGGGTTCCGTAGTGGGGAGTGGCGATCGTCACGAAACAATTGACCCGATCGCGGCCGCCAAGTTGCTGCAAGTAGTAACGCGCCACCAGTCCTCCCATGCTCAACCCGACCAAAGAAAAGGGACAGGTTTTGGGTAAGGCGCGATCGATAAATGCTGCCAGTTGGGCCGCCATGTTTTCTAACCCCAACTGCGCTCTCTCACTTTTTAAATTGGGAGCAAAAACCGTAAACCCCTCTCGCTCTAAAGCGGCGACCAGTTTGCGAAATACTGCCGACTGTCGAAACAAACCATGTACCAAAACAACGGAGCGATTTTCTGTTGGCGATGGCAACATACAAAAAATCCCCGCTTTCGGCGCGGGGACAAGAGCAAACAGTAAACGTCATTGAACTTAACGAGCGCTAATGATAGACGCATTAGCGTATTCGCCGAGTCCGACTTGTTCGAGCAGGGTCGTCCATTGTTCGGTAGCGCCCATGGCTTTCGCTTCAGCCAAAGCATCGTACCAAACGGCTGCGTCGCGATAGGCTTGTTGGCGTTGTTCGGGATTTAACCCGTCTACCGACACATCAGTGCGCTGCAACCAACCACTGGTAAACAGATCGTTCGAGCGGTCGGCCGGCTCGCAGATGACCGAGAAGTACCAAACATAGAACTCACCCATTTCTAGGGATTCGTTCAATTTAGACGGATCGATGGTGTATTCTAAGATGCCAGAGGCTGCGGGGGCTTCAAATCTGTCTATATAAATATTTTCGGGCGCAGACGCATCAATGTCGCCGCCCTCGACCTTCTGCAAGACAAATTCGATCTCTGGGGTCGTTTCTACAGAGGACTGGGCTTCAGCATTGGCTTCCAAATAGAAGTACAATGTCGGTGCGTCTGCTGCGGTGGCCCCGTAAACGGAAACCGAATTTTCTTCAGTCGCTTGGGCGTTGGGAACCAGTGCCGTAAGACGATTGTAAGCGCAATGATTGCCCCGCGTTCCGCCACCTTCGCGACGGCCGGGCAAGTCGAGATCGCCCGGTGGATCGTAAGCATTGAGCGTACCGTTAGGGATTTCGCCACCGAAGCTGTTCCCCAGACGAACGGGTGCGGCTTCTTTGCTGGCAATACTGGCGCTAACGGGAATCGCCAAACCCAAGGACAGGGCTAGCGACAGAGGTATCAGTCGGGAAAATTTTGTTGGTGCCATAATTCGCGTTCTCACTTTGTCGATCGATCGCCGAGCAGTTAACACCGAGATAGCGCTGTGTGTTAGGTACGATCGCTGCTCCGGTCAGATCCGGTAGCGCGTGTCCGATTAAATGTCCGTTTTCGATCCACCCCCCAGTGGATGCGGGTGCAAACTACTCTTAGGTCAATTATAGTTCATTGGTGGTAGATCGCCAAGTATACAATAGTGCGATTGGCATAACTTTAGTGTGAGTTGGGACACACTCGCTCCTCTCATGGATAGAGAGATCCGGTTTCTGAGGGCAGAATTAGCATTTTTAAGGGAAACGATTGCAAAAGCTCATGTTTCCTGCCCGGACGTTCGACCGAACTGACCCGCAAACCCGATCGCTCGTGCGAGTTGCGTCATTCGATTTTAGATTTTGCGGAAAGTTGGGGGTGTAGATTTTCTTCCCCGCAAACTTTCCAAGGCTCAAGGCGAATTGGAGCGTTGGCGTAGCCTGTACGCAGCGCTTAGCGACACGCCTCTACAAATACCATAACTGTTCAGCCCGATCTGATATGAAACAGACCCATCCTAAACAGTAACAAATGTAACAAATTTTAATCCGTACTTGTACGCATCAGTCTGCGATCGAGTGATATAATCACCAGCATCCTTTTTCTATGACTTGTGTGAGGAAACGTCATGAAGTCGATCGATCGCGGGTGTCTTTCCTTGACGACCATTGTCGCTGCCGGCCTTGCTGTCAGTTCTCCTGCTTTAGCCGAAGCGAAAAACGGTCTCGAACTCAAAAATAACGACAAAACCCCCGAAACCCACGCACCGCCAGCACTCCCCACTGCGAACAACGACTTACCCCAGTACCAATTGGGTCAAATTCGCTCCGTAGACGAGTTTTCCGACATTCCCCCCGGCCACTGGGCTCGTGACGCGATCGTCAACCTCGTCGAGCGTTACGACTGTCTGGCCGGGTATCCCGACGGCACGTTCCGGGGCAACCGCACCCTGACTCGCTACGAATTTGCCACTGCCCTCGATGCTTGCGTAGACAGCATTCGGGGCCAACTGGCGGGGGGCGGCGAGTTGCCCGATATGGACTTAGACACCATCGATCGCCTGCAAGCGGACTTCGCCGCCGAACTGGCCCAACTGCGGGGTCGGGTTGACAGCCTCGAAGATCGGGTCGCCTTCCTCGAAGACCACCAATTCTCCACCACCACCAAACTCTCGGGACGGGTGGAAATGAGTATGGTGCAAGCCTTCGGCGATCGTCAAGCCGTCCCCTCGGGCAACGAACCCACCGAAGGTCTCGATACCCAAGTGATTTTGGGCGGAACTGCTATCCTTTATCTCGACACCAGTTTTAGTGGCGAAGATCTCCTCAGTGCAACTCTTGTTGGGGGCAACCTCACCTTTTACGGTGAAGGTGTCACTGGAACTAACATGACTGGGTTGGTTTACGGAGTCAATACCTCCGGGGGGATCGATCGCAACACGGGAAGCGATATTCTTTTGAGTACCCTCACTTACAAGTTTCCCCTCGGCGATCGCGGGCAAGCGATGATTGCAGCCAACAACGGCTTTTTCGATTCTATCCTTACTAACTACAACTACGCCGAAACCATTTCTCTGTTCAATACGGGCAACCTGACCTATTTCCGGGGGGCTGGTAGTGGAGTCGGATTTAACTACCAGCTTAGCGATACCATCGACTTTGGAGCCGTTTATCTAGCCGGATCCCCCGATGCTTCTAGTCCCCAACTCGGTCGCGGACTTTTTAACGGTCAGTATTCGGCCATGACTCAAGTAGCCTGGAAACCCAGCGATGCGTTTCACGCCACCGCTTCCTACGGTCACTACTACTCCCCCGAACCCGGTAGTTCTTCGACTAACATTACTGGATTTACGGGCAGTCAATACGCTCAGTTACCCTTTGGCAGTTCCACCGCTACGTCCTCGGATATCTACAGTCTCGACTTGGGGTTTCGGTTCTCCGATACCTTTGATATTGCCAGTTGGTTCGGCTATATTACTGCCGAAGCTGAGTCGTCTTTCGCTGGCGGTTCTCGCGGCGACAACGCTGAAATGTGGTACGGTGCTTTGGCCGGTCGCCTAATCGATTTGGGTGTCGAAGGTAGCGAATTGGTGGCAGTGGTTGGCATTCCCCCGAAAGTGACCGACAACGATTTTGCCGTTCGCGAAGACGATGACACTTCCATCCACTTAGAAGCCTACTATACTTTCCCCATTGATGAGGGACAAAACGTCTGGATTACGCCAGGGTTTATTGGCATTCTCAACCCAGAACACAACAACGAAAACAACGATATCTGGATAGGAACCCTATCGCTGTCGCTGTATTTCTAGCAATTAAACGCGATCGCGGTTTGGTAGCTACCGTTTCGCCAGTTGCCAAGCTGCGATCGCCATGAAGACGAAAGATGATACAATCGAAGCAAAGCGATCGATCCCTACTGATATGGTTAACCTTTCTCACCCCCGGCAGAAAACGCTGCCCACCATGTACGATCTGCCCAGCGAAGAAGTAGGAGAACCCGGTTTGCCCGACCAATTTCATCCCCTACAAGCCGAACTGCTGCGGCTGACATTCGTACCGCGTACCTACGATCGCGATCGCGTTTTCTCAGCCATGGATCTGAACATCTATTACGACGAAAACCATACCCGACGCTACAAACGTCCCGATTGGTTTGGAGTCGTGGGAGTGCCGCGATTGTATGCAGAACGGGAGTTGCGATTGAGTTACGTCATATGGCAAGAAAGGGTGACTCCGTTTATTATAGTAGAGTTATTGTCTCCCAGTACCCAAGCTCAAGATCTGGGAGAAGTTGCCGCCGATGAAGATGGAAAACCCACAAAATGGGAGGTTTACGAGCAAATCTTGAAAGTCCCCTACTACGCGGTTTACGACCGCGAACAGGATAAGTTTCGGGCGTTTCATTTAGAGGGCGATCGCTATCGAGAATTAGAGCTTGCCGATAAGCGATTGTGGCTAGAAGAACTGCAATTAGGATTGGGATTGTGGCAAGGAAATTATGAGGGGGTCGATCGCCTGTGGTTGCGCTTTTGCGATGCAGATAACAACTGGATACCGACTCCAGAGGAACGAGAACGACAAGAGAAAGAACAGGCACTACAACGAGCAGAACGCTTGGAAGCCTTTCTGCGAGCTAATAACATCGACCCCGACGCGATATAAAGAGTTATCAGTCGTAGCGATCCGAAGATCGATCGTCCTCAATGGTGGTCGATCGCTCGTTAAAAAGACGATAGTAGCGACGCACCCAATCGCGACCGATACGAATGGTAATATCCGATCGCAAATTGCCCGTACTCTCGACGCGCACTTCCCCAAAACCAAGATCCCGTTGCAACTGTCGGGCCATTTCGGCGTTACCATTTTGAGCGATAATGCTCGTGGTTTCGACGGGATAATCCCAAGACCGATCGATGTACGCCCCGGTATAGCCTTCGTCTAAAAGTTCAGCAATCAGCGCATCTGTGGCCTCGGCATCGTCGCTGCTATCTTGAATTGCCACGCGCAAGTATGCCGGATCGATATCCTCTTGAGCATACCAGTCTTGCAGTTCGGAATTGCGATCGAAATGACGCGCCATCATCTCGTCAATGCGATCGTAGTCTGGCAACCAATAACTAAGGCCATCGTACTCGCCCGGATTGTTAAAGTCTCCTGGCAACATCAACATTTGTATCTTATCGCGATCGACATCAGTCGCAAACCCCGCCAGTGCGACTAACTCTTCAACGGTCAAATTCGTATCGATGTGGTCGCGTACCGCATCGATTAACTTCGGCATTCGCACTAAGGTTTTGGGAGTCATTGCCTGTTCCATCAGCGCCCGCATCAAAATTTGTTGGCGTTGAATGCGGCCGATATCTCCCAGTCCGTCGTGGCGAAAGCGTAAAAACTGTAACGCTTCTTCGCCATCGAGATGCTGTTCTCCTGCCTTCAAATTGATATACAGATGTTGGGAGTCGTCTTGATATTTCATGTCGTAGGGAACCTGCACTGTCACCCCACCCAAAGCATCGACCAGTTTTTCTAGCCCCTGCACGTTGACGCGAATGTAGCGATCGATTCCCACGCCGCCTAACACTTCGCTAACGGTTTTAGCCGTCAGCGCCGGGCCGCCAAAGTAGTTGGCATCGTTGATTTTTGTGTATCCCGTTTCCTCGATCCAAGCGCGAGTATCCCGAGGAATTGAGAGTACCGCCAGCTTGTTTTCTTTAGGATCGAAACGAATTAGAAGCAGGGTATCGGCCAAACCGTCGAGAGAGTTAACTAAAGCGTGATATCCCAAGTCTTTGTTCGGTTCTTTGTCGAGATCGGAGGTTAACACCTTCGTCCCCACGACCAAAATGTTGACCGGGCGCGTCAGTTCCGGTAGCCTCATATTGGTACTGGCCAGTTGCCCTTGATTAAAAATAGCCTGTTCTTCCGGGCTAAGTCGCGATTGTAGCAACGGCGTACTCGATAGAGAAACCGCTAGCAACGCACCCGCCGTCGCCGACAGCATGGCCACTCCTGTCAAGCCACACCCCAACCACAACCATTTACCCCAATGGCGTTTGGGAGGTTTGGAGGTTCGTTTGGGGGGCTGAGTGGGTTGAGTCGGGGGAGTGACACGATTTCGAGTTGGCACGGAAAACCTCACACACAGAAATTTAGGGTAAGCGATCGCCGATGCGACTCACCCCTGGCAACCAGAGGGGCTGTCGCTTCCACAGACGCATCATAAGCCCAAAGTTAACCAAAAAGTAAGTCGTCGTCCACACGCTGCTACCTATTAACAGGGGGAGAGTGGGCATTTCCGAAGCGATCGCGCTACCTTGCAGCAAAAAATGTCCCGACAGCCACGCCAACGCCAGTATAACAGCGAGGCGGCTGGCAGCTTGGCGATCGGGGGATCCGCGCCGTCTGTACAGCGTCCACAACGACGGGAAAAAGCCGAAGACGGGGAGAAGGTGGATATAGAGAGAGAGGCGGCTGTGCATGGTCAGGTCTTTGGTACTGCTACTCGGTCGCTGAGGGACGGTGAGGAGTTACAGCCAATGATAGCCGCTTGTTTGTCGAAACGCTAGTTGACATCCTCGCAATGCTTCGGCTAGCACTCAGCAGCAACAGCGCCTCCGATCGGTGGCATCTGAATCTCGTAACAAGTATTAACAAAAAAGACCCTATGCCCGTGCTACAATCGTAGAACCATTGCGCCCTAGACGCTCGCTACATGGAACTCCTCGCCCTCATTTTGGCTGGTCTGTTCGCTGGCGTGTCTCCGGCTGGGTTGGTGGGAGAAACGATCGCCGCAGACGCGATCGCGTCTCAACTCGAGTCCGTCGAAGGAACGCGGGTTCGCATTGATGCGGTTCCGCTTCACAATGTAGCCCGAGGGCGAGTGCAAAAAGTGCGAATTGCCCTGCGCGGTGCGTCTGTGGCCCCACTCGCCGCCTATCCCGATGTCGAATTGCGGATCGATCGCCTGGAAGTCGAAACCGACGCGATCGATCTCGACTGGGACAGTTTAGAATTGCGCCAGCCCATGCGTGCGGGTGTACGCTTGGTATTGCGCCGCGAAGATCTCGATGCGACGTTACGATCGCTAGTGGAAACCTTTCCAACTTCTGATTACGATCTCGTCGATCCGCAGTTAATGTTTCTAGAGGGCGATCGCTTTCGCTTTCAACTCGAAGTCCGCGAAGATGACGGCGATCGGGCCTTAATTATCCTCGAAACTGGAGTCAATATTCCCGCCGGCCGGCAAATCGAACTCGTCGATCCCATTGTCCGCGTGGAGGGAGAAGACGCACCCGATCGCCTCTTAGACGATATTACCACCGGACTCAACAAACGCCTAGATCTGGCCCGACTCGAAGAAGAGGGTTTGTTCGTCCGGATCGTCCGCTTCCAAACTGATGGCGACAACTTAGACATGGCCGCGATCGTCGGTTTGGAGAGGTTTTAGGTTTCAAGGATGAAGGAGGAAGGATGAAGGATGAATTAAGGATGCAGGATGAAACAGGTACGATGTATAAGGTGCGAGGTTGTATTCCCCCCAATCCCCCAATCCCCTTGTCCCTCAATCTCCCAATTCAGAGTTTCCCATTCGACGACTCTACCCTACCGGCCGCACTCTCTTGGCGATCGGCCAGACCGAACTCCCGAAAATGTTGCGCCTGCTGTTCGATGCGGGCCGCCAAGCGATCGCACACCAGATGGCACAAGTCAAAAATCAGATCGTCTTCCACCCGATAGAACGCCGAAGTGCCCTCCGTGCGTCGGTTGAGGATTCCCGCTTGCAACATCACCTTAAGATGCTTGGAGACGTTGGCTTGACTCGTCGCCGTCGCCTCCACCAAGTCTTGAACGCATCTCTCCTCGTGGCGGAGCAAATTCAGCAGCCGCAAGCGCATGGGTTCGCTCAAGATGCCGAAATATTCGGCAACCTGCTGGGTAACTTCGGGGGGAATTTGCGGCAGGGGTTTCATAAGCAAACAGTGAGAAAGCGATCGATCCCAAAATTGTAGCAGCTAAGCTGACCCGAGGGACAGCCCTATGCTAACCGTTCGGGGATCGAGACGGCTGGACGCGCATCAGAGGTTGTTGGTATTCGACGGGTTCTCCATTTTCCACTAAAATTTCCATTATCTGGCCGCTAGTTTCCGCTTCAACTTCGTTCATCAATTTCATCGCTTCGATAATACAAACCGTCTGGCCCGTCTCGATGCGATCGCCCACCTCTACAAACGGATCCTCGTCCGGGGCCGGAGATCGATAGAACGTTCCCACCATCGGCGAGACAATTTCGACCCACTTGGGATCCGTCGGCGGCGGGGAGGGGGTCGGAGCCGCCGCCGCCGTTGCGGGCACCTCCGCTACCGCCGCCGGGGCCACCGGAACGGTTACAGCCGTACCGCGATCGCTTTTACGCAAGGCGAGCTCGAAGTCGCCACTTTTTAGGGTCAGTTCCGCGATCGTCGTTTCGTCGAACGCACTTAACAATTCGCGCAGTTGTTGAAAGTCCAATTGCACCTCTTTTGAGTATCCTCGAGTGTGAAAGAAAGGGAGTTGGGGAATTGGGGATTAGGGGATTAGGGGGTGGGGGGGAGGAGGAATTAGGGGTTTGGGGAATTGGGGAATTAGGGGGAAATTGATATTCATCCTTCATCCTTCTGAATTCATCCTTGAAACCTCGCCCCTCGTACCTCGTACCTCACACCTCGTCCCTTAATTCTCCCGTCCCAGATAGCTATCGTTACGAGTATCGATTTTAATCCGCTCGCCGATGGACACGAACAAGGGGACGTTAACCTGGGCCCCGGTTTCGACGATCGCGGGTTTGGTGCCCCCAGTGGCCGTATCGCCTTTAACCCCCGGATCGGTTTCGGTGACTTCCAACACCACCGTCGTCGGGAGTTCCACCTCCAACACCTGACCGTTCCAGAACAAAACGTTGACTTCCATTCCTTCTTTGAGGTACTTGACCCCGGCCCCCACTTGGTCTTCGTTGAGGCGGGCCTCCTCGAAGGTTTCCATATCCATCAGCACGAACTGTTCGGCATCTTTATAGGTATATTGCATCGTCCGCTTTTCCAAGGTGGCTTGGGGCACGGTTTCCCCGGCCCGGAAGGTTCGATCGACGGTGTTCCCGGTTTGGACGTTTTTCAATTTTGTCCGCACGAATGCCGATCCCTTACCGGGTTTGACATGGAGAAACTCCACCACGCGCCAGACGGCCCCATCGAGCTCGATGCTCATGCCAGTTCTAAAGTCGTTAGAGGAAATCACGGAATTTTGTCCTATCGCACAACGCTCGGCATTTACTTTAGCATTATTCGAGGGTGGGGAACAATTCGGCAACGAGCTCCCGAAACAGCAGGCGCACCGCCTTGGCGCAAACCGTCAAACTCACGTGACGTTATCGATCGTCTTAATTTGTGCGCCGAGGCACTTTTTCAGAACGGGCGGGGCCACCCCCTTCCCCCTATCTTACCGATCGCCTCCCTCATTGCCCTAGCGATGGCTAACTTGGGGATTTATCTCAGCGCGATAGGTGCGCGTCGCGTACTGACAACATTTAATCATCGTCAAAATCGAAGCGCTCCGGGATCTTGGATTGCGCTGCTTTATAATGTTGGTGGCACAACCAACGATATTCTCCCGTATAGGTTGGCATCCGTGTTAATCCCCAGTCAGCTTCGGTAGGGTCGAGGTCTTTTAACAACGATTGTAGCGCTAAAATGCCCGATCGCTCGGCATGGTTTAACAATGGGTTGCGATCGGAACCGCCATCGAACCTCACCTCGCCCTCTAGCAATCCTGCCGTGCCTTGCTTCATCATTTCCAGGTGATTCTCTAAGTCTAACCCGTCGATCGTCCCTTCGCCAAAAAATAAATCTGTCCCCGGTGCGGCCATGGGAACGACTGTTTTTAACACGCGAGCGATAAAATTAGCATAAGGGGAAATCCGCCGCAACCACTCCCGCGTGGCATCAAATTCGTACACCCCTTTACCCGGATCGCTGTCGCAAACCCGATGCTGACAACCTTCGGCTTCGCACCACAAATACAGGCGATATTTCTTGGCTGTCATACGTCGCCAATTGCCATCGACGGGTTCAAAATCAAACAGTCGAGGCGTATGTTTGGTTTCGGAGGCGATCGCCTGCAAGACAGCGAGAAAATAGTTGGCGACTCGGCTTTCCCATTCTCGCAAGCTGTCGCGAATCTCATCGAAACCGCGATCGAGTTTAGTTTCAATTCTCGCCAGTTGTGCTTTCGGTTCTTCTTCCACAAACCCGTATAGCAACTCGAGAATATTTTGCCTTGTACGACAGACTTGGCAGCGAATGGTTTCGTCGCCTTCTTCGTGGAATTGTTTGAGAGAATCGATATAAAAGCGTCCGGCGCAGGGTTTCCCTTGCGGTTTTTCTCGACAAGGAACGGCGAAATGATAGCGATTTTTCATGCCGGGCCAGTTGTCGGTAATTAGTTTTTGGATCGTCGTTTGGATAACATTGGTAAAATACTGCGGCCAGACCGCTTCCACGCAGACATAAAACTCGCGATCGCGCAATTCTAGCATAGCTTCGCCGTGTTTTTTGTTGCGGAGAAACATTCCTTTTTGCCAGTGCAGGCGATGTTCTTTACCATCGTTGTCTCGCTGAGAATAGGCGTAGTCGTGCGTGCGGACGATCGTCCAGGGAACCAAACCCGGCGGCGATTCTTCCATGACACAAACGATCGCGAGTCGCCGACAGTTGGGGGCGATTTCCTCTTCGGGAAGCCAGGGCAAACTCGGACGCACTTGCGGGACGTGCTGAGCAACTAAGCTGGCAGTTCCATCTTCTAAACGATAGCACACATCGTACTTTTCCATCAAGATTAAAAAGAACGGATACAGCTTCGGATCGAAGCGAGTTTCGCCGTCTGCGGGATATTCCCACCACACTTGTTTGAGGCGATCGTCGGGTAAAATGCCATCCATGTCTTGGGTGGTTTTATCTTCGAGAACGAAGCCGATCGCTTTTGTCAGCCATTCCGGTTGCAGTACCACATCGTCTTTAAGGCGATCGTCGTCGCTATAGTAAACAATGTAGCCGAGATCGTGCATCAAATCGGCCAAGGTTTTGGTCGCCAACTCGTCCAAACCGTAGCGAGAGGCGACGCTTTCAAACTCACTGTATTTTATTCGAGGTGCGTCGAGTGCCAGCAATTCGTCTCGCGTTTCTTGCCAGCGACGGCTAAATGGCATCCCCATTTGTTCGAGATCTTTAGCAGTGTCGGCGATAATATTCTTGAGTTCGGCGATGCCAACTTTCTCGCCAGTGGTTTCGTCGTCTACCAAGCTATCGACTTCGTGGAAACCGACAATAATCTTGCCAAATTTTTGCTGCAAAACGGGTTTATCGATTCGGGCGATTCGCTGTCCGGTTTTGCAGTGCGTGGAAACAATAATCACTCGGGCTTCGTCGCCAACTCGCAAGCGAATAATATCCAGCCAGTCTTCAATTTGGCACTGTTGAACGCCTTTTCTCGGTTCCCAAAGCAGCAAATAGAGAGAACGGCGACTGAAGAAAAACTGATGCGTGACGCGATAGACTTCCTGTCCGCCAAAATCCCAAGCGTTGAGTTGAATCTCAACATTTTCTAAGTCGGAATGGGGCAAGTATAGCGATTGGACATCGATTTTAATGCCGTGCGTGGTCGGTTCGTCGGAGCGGGGTTCTTTCCCGGTTAAGGCTTTGAACAGTGTGGTTTTGCCGACACCCCCTTCGCCAACAAAAACGAGTTTGGCTTCGTAAAGGGGATCGCTGTCACTGAGGCTGCGAAGATAGGTTTTGAGTTCTTCGAGTCCGCGATCGTAGGCAGTCTTTAATGCTAGATTAAGAGGATTTCCATCGAGATAGAGTCCTTGTAAGTTATTGATATAGCTAATGGATTTTGGGAGATGGATCAGTTGGTTATATGGGAGCTTCAGATATTGTAAATGGTTGAGATTAGCGATGGCTTCTGGCAGATGAGTAAGTTGGTTGTGGGAGAGAGACAGGACTTGTAAATTATTGAGATTAGCAATAGCTTCCGGCAAATCGGTCAGTTGGTTGTTTTCGAGATACAGGGTTTCTAAATTGGTGAGATTAGCGATGGCTTCCAAGAGTTCTGTTAGTTGGTTGTTTGCAAGATCTAGGTGTTGTAAATTATTGAGATTGGCGATGGCTGCTGGCAAGTGGGTCAGTTGGTTGTGGGAGAGAGACAGGACTTGTAAATTATTGAGACTAGAAATAGCTTCCGGCAAATGAGTCAGTTGGTTGTTTTCGAGATATAAATATCGTAAATCATTGAAATTGGCAACAGCGTCTGACAGGTGGGTTAGTTGGTTGAAAGAGAGAGATAATCGTTGTAAATTGGTGAGACAGGCAATCTCTTCCGGTAATTCCGTAATTCCTCGCTCGGACAAATCTAACACTGTTGTATTATTTCGCCGTGCTTCTTCGAGGATCGCCAGTAGTTCGTCGCGGCTTATCGCCTTTGCCATGTTACCTTCCCCTCGCCGTGTCGCGACCCATTTCGGAGACTTCGCCTCCAGTCTACCACAACTTGTCGGTGGGGTTAAAGCATGAAACCCAACAACGATAAGCGATCGCCTTGGACATTCTCCACTCGGCTCTATGGTAAAATGAAACTGTAGTTGTGGATCTGGTCGCGATCGCGTTTGTTCGGCGATCGCGTACAATCAATAACAGAGACGATCGCCTCGATAATTTAAAGCAGCAGCCCGTAGGGTGTGTTGCGGCGGGGATCGATGATGGGTTTAAACAAAAATGTGAATTTCGCAGCAACGCACCACGTCCCGGATGTTGATACGATCTGCATGGGGTGATGATGCCAAAATAACCGTTATGGTTCAAGGGGTTTTATGAATGGTGCGTTATGCGGAAATCCCATCGGTTGGTAACGATTGGCATTTTCTTTCCGCATAACGCACCCTACTCTACTTTAAACCGCCCGACGCTGGCTTGCAACTCCTCAGTCCATGTGTTGCGGCGGGAATTGATGATGGGTTTAAACAAAAATGTGAATTTCGCCACAACGCACCATGTCCTGTATGGTATAATCCGGGAGCGATCGCAGCCCGTAGCACCACGTCCCGGATGTTGATACGATTTGCATGGGGTTGATGATGCCAAAATAACCGTTATGGTTCAAGATTTTACGAATGGTGCGTTATGCGGAAATCCCATCGATCGGTAACGATTGGCGTTTTCTTTCCGCATAATAACCGTTATGGTTCAAGATTTTACGAATGGTGCGTTATGCGGAAATCCCATCGGTTGGTAACGATTGGCGTTTTCTTTCCGCATAATAACCGTTATGGTTCAAGGGATTTTATGAATGGTGCGTTATGCGGAAATCCCATCGATGGGTAACGATTGGTGTTTTCTTTCCGCATAACGCACCCTACTCTACCTTAAACCGGCCGACGCTGGCTTGCAACTCCTCAGCCGTCACCAAAGCATCCTTAAAGTTACTGGAAATTTGCACCGAATTTTCCGAGGTTTGGTTGGCAATTGCCGCCACCGCACTCATCAAATCGCTAACGGATTTCGCTTGGCTGGTTTGCGCTTGCGACGCTTGGGTAATGCCATTCACCAACTGACCGATTTGGGAAGTGGCGGCTAAAATGTCATTGAGGGTTTGTCGGGTTTGGTCAACCAAATTTGTCCCCTTGACGACGCGGCTGCTGGCATTTTCCATAGCGGCGGTGACAGCTTGGGTTTCTTCTTGGATTTCTTGCACCAATGTTTCGATTTCTCCGGTGGCTTCGGAGGACTGGCGGGCAAGCGATCGCACCTCTTCGGCGACAACAGCAAACCCGCGTCCGTATTCCCCGGCACGAGTGGCTTCGATCGCCGCATTTAATGCCAGTAAGTTGGTTTGGGTAGCGAAGTTATCGATGAGGCTGACGGCTTTAGAAATGTCTTGCGAGGCCTTATTTAATCGTTCGATGCGCTTCACCGTTTGGGCGACGGTTTTGCGAATGGCTAAAATGCCTTCGACGGTGCGGTTCATCGCTTTATCGCCCGTGTCTAATGTCTCGTTCGTTTTCTTCAATGCCGCTTCCACTTGACGGGCGTTATCGGCAGTGGTTTGCACGTAAGCGACCATAGATTGCACTTGATTGAGGGCGTTGTCAATTTCGGCAAACTGTTTTTGCGCCTGCGCGGAGAGATCCATTAAAGCGCGATCGCTGCTGCCAGAAGTAGACACCACTTTTTCCACTGCCCCCTTCACCTGCACGACAATTTTACGCAGGCTTTGTAGGGTATTGTTGTAAGCATCGGCGATGGTTCCCATCTCGTCTTCGGTGATGGGCGCACGCACGGTTAAGTCTCCTTCCAATGCCGGACGCACTGCCATCAACAGTTGCAATGCCCGTTGTTGTAACTGTTCTTTGGCAGCTTTGTCGCGTTGAGCAGCTTCTGCTAATTGTTGCGACTGCACTTGCAATTGTTCTAAGTATTCGGTTTGCTGCAAAGCCACTGTCATTTGGGCGGCGATCCGCTTCACAAAATCGATTTCGTCGTCTTGCCATTGGCGCGGTTCGCTGCATTGGTGAATGCACAGCAAGCCCCACAAACTATCCCCTTTAACGAGGGGGACGATCAGGTTTGCCCGCACTTTGAAGTCCGACAAAACATCAATGTGACAGTCACTCAAACCCGCATTATAAATGTCGGCGACGGCTTGAATGCGCCCTTCAATATAATGGGGGGCGTAGTCGTTGCCAAAACAGTGGTCGTGAATTTTGGCCGCGATCGCGCTAGGATAGCGGTTGTCTACATCTTCGGCCATAAATTCGCCGTCGTCGCAGCCCGATTCGGGGTAAAATTTGAAAATGCCCACGCGATCGGCACTCAACAATTGCCGCATTTCCCGCACGGTGGTCTTAAACGTGGCTTCGAGTTCGGTAGACTGTAAAATGCGCTGGATGATTTGACTGATGGTGCGATCGCGTTCTGCAACTCGCGCCACTTCTTCGGTTTTGGCTTGCAACTGTTCGATATATTCCACCTGCTGCAATGCTACCGTAAACTGGGCGGCAATTTGTTTGGTGAACTCGATATCTTCTTCCGTCCAATGGCGCGGTTTTTCGCACTGTTGGACGCACAGCAAGCCCCACAGTTCTTGATTTTTCAGCAAAGGAACAATGAGGTTTGCCCGCACTTCAAACTCGGCTAAAACGTCGATATGGCACGGCGTTAAGCCCGCATTTTGGATGTCGGCGATGGCTTGAATTCGGCCTTGTTGGTATTGGGGTGCGTAGTCGTTACCGAAGCAGTGATCGTGAATTTTAGCTTTCAACGCTGAAGGGTAGCGAGAGTCCACATCTTCTGCTACGAATTCCCCGTCATCGTACCCCGCACCGGGGTAAAATTTGAATACCCCGACGCGATCGGCACTCATCAGTTGGCGCATTTCCCGCACGGTGGTCGAAAACGTGGTATCGATATCGTTAGACTTGAGAATGCGCTCGATGATTTGACTGGTAGCCCGATCGCGTTGAGAAGACCGCGCGATCGCCTCGTTTTTGGCTTGCAGTTGGTCGATATATTCCACTTGCTGCAACGCTACCGTAACTTGCGCTGCAATGCGCTTCACGATATCAATTTCTTCCTCTTGCCAATGGCGCGGTTCGCTGCATTGATGGACGCACAGCAAGCCCCAAAGTTCGCCTCCTTGTAGCAAGGGAACGATTAAATTCGCCCGCACTTTGAAGTCGGACAGTACCTCAATATGACAGGGACTTAATTCGGCATCATAAATATCGGCTACCGCTTGAATGCGACCTTCTTTATATTTAGGTGCATAGTCGTCGCCAAAGCAGTGGTCGTGAATTTTAGCCGCGATCGCGCTAGGATAAGCCTTGTCTACGTCTTCGGCAATAAATTCTCCGTCGTCGTATCCCGACTCGGGATAGAATTCAAAAACACCGACGCGATCGGCATTTAGCAGTCGCCGCAATTCCCGCACCGTCGTCTTAAAGGTATTGCGAATATCGTTGGACTTGAGAATGCGTTCGACAATTTGACCGACGCTGCGATCGCGTTGGGATAGTTGCGCCACGCGATCGTTTTTCTCTTGCAACTGTTCGACGTATTCTACTTCTTGCAGCGCCGTTGTCACCTGGGCCGCAATGCGTTTTACGATCTCAATTTCGTCCTCTTCCCAATGACGCGGTTCGGCGCATTGGTGGACGCACAGCAAGCCCCAAAGTTCGTCGCCTTTCACCAACGGTACGATTAAATTGGCCCGTACTTTGAAGTCGGACAAAACATCAATGTGACAGGGACTCAGATCCGCATTATAAATGTCGCCGACGGCTTGAATGCGCCCTTCTAAATAATGGGGTGCGTAGTCGTCGCCGAAACAGTGGTCGTGAATTTTGGCCGCGATCGCGCTAGGATAAGCCTTGTCCACATCTTCGGCCACAAACTCCCCGTCGTCGCATCCCGAACCGGGGTAAAATTGAAACACACCGACGCGATCGGCCCCCAACAACCGCCGCAGATCTCGCACCATGACCTTAAAGGTTTCATCGAGATCGGTGGTTTTGGCTTTGAGAATGCGTTCGATAATTTGACTGACCGCGCGATCGCGCCGCGCTAACAGTTCGACTTGTTCGTTTTTCGCTTGCAATTGTTCGATATACTGTACCTGCTGCAAGGCGACTGTCAACTGCGATCCAATGCGCTTTACGAACTCAATTTCTTCGTCTTGCCATTCTCGCGGACCGCTGCATTGCTGCACGCACAACAAGCCCCACAATTCCCCTGCTTTGGTGAGGGGCACGATCAAATTCGCCCGAACTTCAAACTCCGCCAATACATCAATGTGGCAATCTGTCAAGCCCGCATTGTAAATATCCGCCACCGCTTGAATGCGACCTTCGGCATATTTGGGGGCATAATCTTGGCCGAAACAATGATCGTGAATTTTGGCATCCAAAGCCGAAGGAAAGCCTTTTTCTACATCTTCGGCCACGAATTCTCCATCGTCAAACCCCGACTCGGGATAGAAGCGAAACACCCCGACGCGATCGGCTTTCATTAACCGCCGCATTTCCCGGACGGCGATGTTAAAAATGTTGTCAATATTTGAGGTTTGGCGAATGCGTTCGATGATCTGGCTGACCGTACTATCGCGTTGAGCCGCACTCACCACTTTTTCGGACTCTTGACGGACGCGGTCGAGGGTCTCTGCTTGCTGCAACGCTACCCCAAATTGGGCCGCAATTTGCATTAACAAACTCACTTCCGCACTTTCCCAATGTCGCGGCCCGGAGTTTTGATACGCGCCCAAAATTCCCCAGAGTTTTCGCCCTAGGAAAATAGGGGCCAAAGTGTAAGCGCGGGCATCGAATTGTTCGAGTAAGTCAACGTGACAGGGATCGTGGCCGACGGTATAGATATCGTCTACGGAATAGGGTTCGTTGTTGCGATAGCGTCCGCCTTCGGTTTCTTCTAAATAGGTGTCGCGCCAGACTTGTGCCTCTTCTCCCACTAATTTTACCCAGCCGGGGGTAACGGACTCGGCAACAAATTGACCCGTCCAGTCTTCGTTAAATTGGTACACGCAAACGCGATCGCAGTTCAACAGCAATCGCACTTCTTTTGTGGTTGTATTGAAAATCGACTTCAGATCGAGGGACTGACGAATGCGTTCGATGACTTTAGCAACGGCGGCGGCGGTATCGGCTTGCTGCTGCATTCGCGCCTCGAAGTCGAACCGTTGCAAGTTAACCACTAATTCAGTGGCAAGCTGTTCTAAAAAGGCAATTTCGGTCTCGTCCCACTGGCGCGATCGTCCGCATTGTTGGACGACGAGTAACCCCCAAGGACGATCGCCGATCGCGATCGGAACATTTAAGGTCGCTTTGACTTGAAAGCGTTCTAAAAGTTGTTGTTGGTAAGGCGTGAGTGCGGTAGAATTGGCATTGTCAATACTGACGAAGCCCCGATCTAAATAGCCTTGAGGTGCGTCGAGGCCAAAACAGGTGACGGGTAAGGTTTCTCCTAATGCGGGAGTCCACCCCCGTTGCAAGGTTTCGGCGATAACTGTCCCGTCGTACTGGGAAGGGTGCGATCCGTTCCCCGAACTTTTGCTAGGGTTGAAGCGATAAACCAGGACGCGATCGCTTTGAAATTGCCGTTGAACTTGGCTGACGGCGGCGTTAAGCAGATCGTCTAAACTGTTGGCTTTATTGAGGAATGGCGCGATCGCCTCCACTCGCTGGCGAATGGTCTTCAGTACCGTTCCGTCGCTACCGTTGCCATTTTCGATGGCTTGTTCGACTCCCAAACTATATTTTTCCACCAGCAGACCGAACTTCTGAATTTGCAGCAAATGTTCGCGAACTTTGCCTTTTTCCACTTGTCCGGCTTCGGTGAGTTCGCCTTTGAGGGCGGTAAAGGCATCTAAAAACTCAGCGATATCGGGTTTGTTGGGTAAGGAAAGGGACTCGGGGCGATCGCTTTGAGGGCGATCGAAGTTGGGGCGACGGGAGGAGTACGCAGTCATGTCAATTTTGGATTTTGGATTTTAGATTTGGGATTGACCCCTCGAAATACAGGCAGGGGCTTGACAAAGCGTAAGTGAGGTTTTTGGTTTGCCTTAAGGTTCGCAAGCAGATTTGTAAAGTTTTATATCGAGATAGCGATGGCGAATGGAATAGCAGACACACGATCGATGTTGTTCTAGGGTAGCACGATTTTGCGGGCGTTGGCAGAAGTTTATCAAGGGCACGGCTGCGGGCGATCGGTAGTTTCACTTAAAAATTGTATGAAAGCTGCGTTTGTGGACTTGACAGTTGGCCATGGCACGGATCTATTCTAAAAGGATGTTAAAATCGGTTTACAGTGTCAGACACGAGCGGGTATAGTGTCAGTATCAATAAAAAACATTTAAAATGAACAATTTCGATCCAGAAAACTTCCTCGTTTTGGTGGTCGATGATATCAGTCAAAACTTGCAAGTTGTGGGGGCAATGTTGGACGAGGAAGGATACAACACCACCTTCGCGACCAACGGTCTCCAGGCCCTCGATCGCGCTGCTGCGGCCCGGCCCGATCTGATTTTACTTGATTTCATGATGCCAGAAATGGATGGCTTGCAAGTGTGCGATCGCCTGCGTGCCGACCCGAAAACGCGATCGACTCCAGTGATTTTTTTGACCGCAAGCAACGAACTCCAGCATATCACCCAAGCCTTCGCGGTGGGGGCGGTCGATTACGTCACCAAACCCTTCGAGTCGCAAGAGTTACTGGCTCGCGTCCGCACGCATTTAGAGCTCAAACACGCTCGCGATACTTTAAGTATAACACTTGAGGATTTAAAAGCAACCCAAATTAAGTTAGTACAGCAAGAAAAACTATCGGGGTTGGGCAAAATGGCGGCCGGAATTGCCCACGAAATCAACAATGCCAATAATTTTATTTACGGTAACTTGCACTGTTTGAATCAGTATATCAATGCCTTTGGCAAAGCCTTCGAGACGTTGCCTGAAGAGATTAAAATCGAACTCAACGAAGAATACGAACTCGATTTTTTATGCGAAGACAGTCCCAAAGTCATCGCTTCTATGGAGCGGGGTAGCGAACGCATTCACAGCATTGTCAACAACTTAAAACGCTTCGCCCGGTTGGGAGAGGCCGAAGTCAAGTTACTCGATATTAACGAAACCCTCGATCGCGCCTTAGAACTGCTCGAACCGCGCGGAAAAATTGGCATTCGCATCGATCGTCAATACGGCGATCTCCCTCCCCTTCAATGTTCGCCTGCTTTAATGGAACAGGCGTTATTTAACTTACTAGAAAATGCCTTCGATGCTGTAGAAGCAACCCGCAAACCCGGTAAAATTAGCGTTCGGACGTGGAAAGAAGCAGACGAAGCCATTTGCATTTCGATTCGCGATAGTGGAATTGGCATCCCGCCAGAGGTGCGATCGCGGATTTTCGATCCCTTTTTTACGAACAAACCCGTCGGACAAGGAACGGGTTTAGGTTTAGCAGTTTGCTATCAGGCGATCGTCTCCGATCTCAGTGGCGAACTTGGATGTTCCTGTCCCGAAGATGGCGGTACGGAATTCATTGTGCGGTTGCCAAAACAGCTTAAAACTTTATCGTAGGGTGGGCATTGACAGTCGAGGATGAAGCGCACAAAATTAGATAAGATCGCTGACATTATTTCTGCGATCGTCACATCAGTAACTCTATTTTCTGTCATTTCGCTTTGGGATCGACTGCCGCCAAAAATTGCTTTTATGGATGATTTGGGCGATCTTGACTATATCGACAAAGGCTCGTTTATAGGTATGTGTTTCGTAGGAACAATGTTTAACCTCGTATGCGCGATCGCCAGTCGATTTCCCAGACAAATGTTATTACCAGGGATTACCAGATTTGTCAACGATCGCAATCGAGAAGTACAACTCAAACTTATTCGTAAATTCAACAACTTGGGTAGAATACAGATGGGTCTAGTGTTAAACGGAGTCATTATAGGAGATATTGCTGTAACGTTGCATAAAATTCAGCCATTCTATATTTGGTTATTTGCAGAGATTTTAACAATTAGCTTTCTGGTAACGTGGGGGATTTATGTTTGTCGAGTGTACCAACATCAATAATGCAGTCTTAAAAACGCTCATGTATTGTAGGGTGGCAATGCCTATCCTACTTTATCGCAAGTTTTTTTAATAATTATTGTAAATTGAAGTGCCGCGATCGCCCTCAAGACTTATAATGGCGAACAATGTATCTTCCCATCTCCAGGAAATAGTGATGTTCGATCGCCAACCCACCTTAATCACTCGCCGTCACACCCTCTGGCTACTCGCCGGACTTACCGGAAGCCTTGCGGTTCACGGCTGCACTCACAGACAAAACCAGGGTAACATCTCCGCTGCCGTCGGTCTTACCCCTTGGATCGGTTACGTTCCTTTATATATCGCCCTAGGAAAAGGGTTTTTTACCTCCGGTGGTTTGGATTTAAACTTTAATGTATTTGGCAGTCCGACGGAGATGAACGCTGCTTTTTTAGGCGGTCAGTTACAAGGCATGGGAGCCGTTACTTCCGAGGTGCTAACCCTCAGCGATCGCGGCCAAGACCATCGTATCGTGCTGGTTGCCGATACGTCTGCGGGAGCCGATGGCATTTTAGCTCGCAACAGTATTGAAAATATTGCTGATTTTCAGGGCAAAGAAATTGCGGTCGAACGAGGTTCTGTCAGTCATTACTTTTTGTTGCAAGTGTTGAATGAAGCGGGACTCTCTCCCGATGACGTGACGATCGTCAATACCACCCCCGATGCCGCCGCCGCCGCCTACCAAGCCGGACGCACGGATATCGCTGTCACCTATTCGCCATTTTTGCAAAAAGCCAATTCCAACCAACCTGACGGTCGAATTATTTACGATAGTTCTAAAATGCCGACGGCGGTGGTTGATGTTTATACATTTGGAACGCCGTTTGTCGAATCTCATCCCGAAGCCATGCAATCTTTTGTCAATGGCATCGCTGCGGGGTTAGAGTTTTTAGAGACCGATCGCCAGGAAGCCTTGGCGATCGCCGCTCGAGAATTAGAATTGACTCCCGAAGAAGTGGAAACAGAATTGCAAGGTGTCAAGTTAACGAGTATGGAAGCCAATCAGGAAATGCTCGCCGATCGCAACAGCGATATTTACTTAGGAAAACAACTGCAAACGATCGGCAGTTTGTTAGCTGAATTGGGTCAAATTGACGCACCGCCAACCGATGTCGATCGCTTTATCGATCCGCAGTTTGTGGTGTAAAGAGATTGTAAACCTTGGTGGCGATCGAAGCCATTCGATCCGGTCGAGCATAACAAAAGTTTACAGAAAGCAGTATTTGTATCCAATCGGTCTACAATTTTGCTAAAATGGCGTGAGGGGCGATCGCCCTCGCGATCCTCTCCCCTTTGACGCTCAACCGTATGTGCGGCGATCGGAAAAATGACAATGATACTTGCAGAAATCGTCCAATTGGCTCCAGTTATTTTTCTCTCTGGAATTACCGCAAATTTACCCGATCTGTTAGCAGAAGTCAACCTCGAAAGTGGCATCGTTCGTGCCATTTGTGGAGAGGATAACATCGCAGAAATTTCGCCGGAAACAGACGGTATTGGTGCTTGCCAAGTGTGTCCTTCCTTTACCTCTGATGGCGAGTCGGGATACAATAGCGAAGGTGCAAATGCGATCCTGACAGCGATTTCTAATGGTAGCTTTACGGATAGCGATCGCGTCGAAGCAGTGGTCGATCTTTCCGGTTGCGATCCCCACGTCGGTAATTTTGGCGGTAGCGTTCTCTTGCGTCAGTCGGGTTCGCGCTGGCGAGTGGTAAACTATGAAAATGGCTATCGATCGCAGGATTGTTTGACAGTGGAAACAGCAAGCGATCGCGATCTGCTAGTCTGTCGCGCTAGCTATACGGGGATGGGTTATATCAACGAATGGCTTGACGTTCGCCAACACTCGAACACCGATATCGAAAGTACGCAACTGTTAGGGGTCGAATCGAATATCCATGCCTGTCGATCGCCCTTTTTTGACGTGCGAATTGTCGATTTTGAGTTGCAAGACGAGAACGAAGATGGCTGGAAAGATGTCGTCGCCACAGTCAGTTCGGCGGTGGAAACTAACCCGACACCGGGTGCAGAAACGAACTGCGATCTCGAACCGAACTTATCCGAACCGACTCTCGATCGCTTGACTTTTCTATTTGACGGGCGATCGTTTCAACCCACACCGGAAACGGCACAACGGATAGAAGAACTCGAGGCGATCGCAAATCCATAGAGGCCGATCGCAATGGTTTAAGGAGAGTAGTCCTAGCCCCAGTTGTTACCCCCGCAGAGGAAACTGGGGCCGGCGCTGCGAGCGAATGTCGCGATCGCCCGCATCAAAATCCGCTATAATTGGCGATCGAGTTGGCGATCCCCGCTACCATTGTGGCGATCCCTTTGTCTCGGCTAGGAGAACTGTACCATCGTGCGACAAAGACTGTTTTCTCTTCCCTTTGCCCTGTTTGCAGTGCTGGCCGCTGTTTCCCCAGCGACGAGTGCGGCCTTTCCCTTTCCCGAGGCGACCCCGGAAGTTGCCCAAGCACAACCGGAACTCAACGCTTTGTTGCGTCAGGCCCGGCGGTTGGTGGAAGCCGGAGATCGGGAGGCGGCACTGCTAGCGTACCAAGAAGCAGCCCAACTCGATGAGAATAATGCCCGCATTTTTTCGGCCATTGGTTTGCTAAGCTCGCAAGAAGGCAATTTTGAAGCGGCGATCGCGGCCTTTCAGCGTGCGGTCGAACTCGAACCGGACAATGCCAATTTCCAATACGCCCTGGGCCATACCCTGGCGAGCGCACAACGTTACGATGAGGCCGTCGAACCTTTAGAACGAGCCATCGATCTCCAGCGCCGGCCGACCGATGCCTATGCCAGTTTGGGGGCTGTGGAGTTTCGCCGCGAGAATTATGCAGCCGCTTTAGAAGCCTACGATCGCGCCATCGAATTGGATCGACGCAACTGGCAACTGCAACGCGATCGCGCCTCCGTGTTAGTGCAATTGCAGCGCTACGAAGAGGCGATCGCGGTTTTAGAACCCCTGCTCGACATTGCCCCGAATAACGGCGAAACCCGCATGAGTCTGGGCATTGCCTATTTGGGATCCGGTGACGCAGAGGCGGCCCTAGAGCAGTTTGAAGCGGCGGCCCGCGCCGACTCGGAAATGGGGGCGGCGTACTTTCAAATTGGACGAATGCTCGCCGATCGCGGCGAAACCGAAGCTGCTTTAGAAGCGTACCGCCAAGCGGTCAACTCGCAGCCCGACCTAGCGGCCGCCTATCTGGCCATGGGCGAAATTTTGGTCGGTCAGGAAAAATTTTTAGACGCGATCGTTGTCTACCGCCAAGCCATCGATCGCGATCCCGACAATGCTGACGCTCGCTACAATCTAGGCGTGGCTCTAGTGGGGCGCGATCGCACCGACGAAGCCATCGACACCTTTCGGGCTGCCCGCGATCTGTATCGCCAGCAAAATATCCGCGATGGAGTCGCGCAAGCAGAAGCTGCCCTGCGCGAACTGGGGGCAACGGAGTAGTCGCTACGCTCCAATTCAAAATTCAAAATTCAAAATTCAAAATTCAAAATTTTGACCGTGAGCCTAAAGTCAAGAGCGCGTCGCTTCGCTCCAAAATTTGAGATCGCGGTTCTGTTTGAATTTTTAATTCCCCAACGAGGGGGCTCGTATCCATAACCTTCCCGGTTAGGGGTTGGCCGAAGCGTCGGCGAGAGATTCTAAGCCCACCGACTCCAACAGGTTAGCCCAATCGCGCTGCCAGTTGGGATCTGTGGGATCGGCTTGTTGCAGTTCGGCCAGGGCTTCGAGGGTGTCGTACCACAGGCCGGCCTCGGCGTAGAGGCTCGGTCGTTCGGCTGCTGTGGCGGATTCGAGGGCCGATCGCAGGCTAGCGGGGGGGGCGACGCGCTCCACCCAGCCATCGACGTAGGCAATTTCCCGTTGCGGGGTGCACAGCAACATCAACGACCAGTAATGTTCTCGACCTTCCTCTAAAGGAGCCAATCCCGCCGCGGCCGGCAGTTCTAGGGCGATGGTGCGGGCTTCTCCCGTAATTTCGATGCGGGTACGATAAATTTCTTCGTAGCGTTTTTGCCCAGTGCCGTCTTCGACTTCTGCTTCGATAAAAAATTCCACCATCCGGGCATCGGTTTCGGGAATGTAGAAGAAAAAGGTCGGATAGGGATCGGCGGTCAATCCCAGGTTGGTATTGGGCATTAAGGCGGTTAGCGGTCGATCGCCCCGATACGAACAGCGATCTTCGGCCACCGGGCCGCGACGGGTTCCGGCCCCTTCACGGCTGCCGGGGCGGCCGCGATCGGGCGGCACGAAATCGATGGCCGAGGCCGGCGGTGACAAAGCGGCCATCGTCAAGGCGATCGAACTCAGACAGGCGGCAATCCCACTCGAGCGAAACATTGTACGATACATGATAAACTCCCTACCATCTATTCTATCCGGTTAGTTGGGGAGCATCCTCAGCCCCCCGATAGAACTAAGGGGTCGCGATCGCCCCCCGCCTCAAGTTGTCAGATTGCGCCTAGCAGCGATTCGAGCGTCGCTAGCGCAATTGTTACAATCGTAAACGAATCCGTACAAAGGGTAAAATTGGCGAATTTTCCGCAAGAAAAAGTAATATTTATTTGCAATTTGTAAAGATTGAGTCGCTGATGGGCTTTTAAGCCGGAAAGGTGCGGAGATCGTTACCCGATCGCGGCCGCGATCGCGGATTTCTTAATAAATTTTTCAGCCTTTTGCCCCTTGGAATCTTCATCGCTTCTGTTGTAACATTCCCGGCTTGATGCTGACTGTCGCCTAGCTTACAAGATTAAACAAAGAAAATCTAAAAAGCACGGGTGTCGTCGCGGACGGACACCACCCGGTAGACGTTGACCGTTTGTTGCCGTCCTTTAAGGGCTTTGGGGCCCCAGGGTTCGACGGTAAAGGCTCCGCCGAGCAGATCTAAGGTTTCTTGGGCGATCAGCACCCGGCAAATGCTCGGTTGGCGGTCTTTCTCGCAACTTTCCAACCGCGAAGCCGTGTTGACGCTATCGCCGATAATCCCGTACTCCATGCGTTCTTGCCCCCCCAAGCTGCCCGCGACGATCGGCCCGGTAAAAATCCCCACGCGCATCTGGATCACGGGCAGACCCCGTTGTTGCCAGTTGCGGTTGAGATCGGCAAGCGCCCCCCCAAACGCCAGTCCGCAGCGCACGGCATTAGTAGCATCGCGGGCGATCGCGTCCCGGCTGGTGCGGGCTACCGGTACGCCAAACACGGCCATCAACCCATCGCCCGTAAACTTGTTAATAATTCCCTGATGGTTCTGTACCTCTTTGGTCAGGGCTCCTAAATATTCGTTCAACCATTCGAGCAAGCGTTCGGGGGACATCTGTTCGGAGATGGTGCTGAACCCTTTAATATCGGTAAACAGCATCGTCGCCACCAGTTTTTGTCCTTGTAACTTGCCCGATCGCATCAGTTCCGAGCGTCGATCCCAGAGTGCATCGGCAATTTCGGGAGAGGTACTTTGCCCCAACAGTTTCATAACGATCCCCTGTTGCCGTTGGGCTTGGTAGGCTTGGTAAGCAACAACGCTGCTACCCGATAGGGCGATCGCCAGCATCGGCGCAACGACGGGCACCCAAGCATGAGCCAGAAATAACCCGAAGCTGGCCGCCGCCGCCGTCCCGGCGACCGCGAGCATCCCCACCCCTAACACCACCGGATGGCTGATGCGCTGCGCCCACACCGCACTGGTGACAGCCCACAGACCAATCCAGACCACCTCGGCCCATTGGGGCCAAAACCAAAACAGGGGACGATCGCCCATGGCCGCCCCGACAATTTGGCTGACAATTTGGGCGTGCACCATCACCCCCGGCATTTTGAAGTTGTCCTTTTCCACCGCACTGTAGGGAGTCGCAAACAGATCGCGGAGGCTGGGGGCTGTCGAACCGATGATGACAATTTTGTCTTCGATCTGGTGGCGATCGACCTGGCCTTGCAGCAGTTGGGCCAGGGTGAATTTCTCGGCCAGATCCTCTGAGGAGCGATAGTCGAGTAAAACCTGATAGCCCCGCGCGTCCACCTTACCGTAACCTCCCGATCCCGCTTCCAGGCGCACGAAGGTGGCTTTCCCCAGTTGCAGGGAAGCACCATCTACCGAACTGACTCGAGACTGAATGCCGAGATCGGCTAAGTACAGTTGAGCCAAGCGCAGGGGGAAGGACTGGGCTGCTTCTTCACCTTTGTGAAGCGCCGGCCCGAACAGGATCCATCGCCGGATGACCGTATCGGGATCTTGGGACAGATCGTTAAATCCGACCCGGTGGGGAGGAACGCTGGCGGGAGCGCTGACGCGATCGTCCTCGTTGTTACCGTAGTTGGCAATGACAACAGTGTTATCGGCTCGCAATTGCCCGACGAGTTGGTTCCATCCTTCTAAACCCGCTCGGGGGGCGGGACGGTAAATATCTAAGCCGATGACACTGGGATGGTAGGCTTGCAGGCGATCGAGCAGGCGAGCCACTACTTCGTCTGGAAGCGGCCAATTGTAGCGTTGCAGGTCGTCTTCGGTGATTTCGACGATCGCTAAGTTGGGATCGGGGCCGGCCGAAGGACGCAGGCGCACCATCCAGTCCCAAGCCTGGGTTTCGATGGAGTCGAGCCAACCGGCCGCCCCGAAGCAGACGAGCAAGGTGGTAGAGCCGCCGCTCGCTAGGATAACGGCCGCCACGTCTTTGAGTTTCGACAGTTGGGGCGTACAGTCATCGAGCCAGTTACGAATTGCGGTCAGTTTCAGTTTGAGGCGATCGAGCCAAGGCCGCGAGAGAGCGTTCATAAAAAAGAGGTCATTTCAATGAACAATGAGCAATGAGCAACGAGCAACGAGCAATTTTAAACCCTGTCTCCTTCAGTCTTAACCTTGAATCACCTGCTTGACGCGCATCAACGATTCTAAGCCAATCAAGCCGCGATCGCTCGTGCCTAAAAAGACTGCACTGCCGTCGTCCGAGAGGCGATCGAAGCGCGGAGAAGTGTTGATGTAAACTGAAGTGCTGTTGCTGCCTAGAGCGAATTTACGGCTTTCTTCATAGGATTCGGTGACGATACAATCGGCATGACCGCTACTGTAACGGTTCGCCCAAGCCAGGGCAAACTCGATATTTTCGACCTGTTTGAAGGCGATGGTTTTGTTTAAATAGGCCCGCCCCCATTCTTCCGTGCGAGCCACTTTCAAGTCGGGAAACTCGGCCGCTAAGGCTTCGTCGCCGCGAATTTCAAACCCGCGTTCTTGTAATTCGCTCCACAAGGTAGCGATCGACGAAGATTTGCGATCGCCATCGACGAGAATTTTTTCGATGGCGTTGACCGGATCGGGTAAGTTGGTATGGGAATCGAGGACGATCGACAAGGCTAAATCCAAGTTTCCCGCCGCAGACCAGTAGAGGTAGCAGTTGCCCATGGCGGCTTTGAGTACCGGGACTCCCGCTTGCTGGAGAGACTGCTGCATCCAGTTGGCCCGGCCGTAGGGAATCAACAAGTCGATGGCCCCATCGCCGCCCAAATCGAGGATCGAAAGGCGTTCGCCGGCCGGTAGCAAGGCCAAGATTTCCCCCGGAAGCTGAGTTTCGGCGATCGCTTCTTGCAAGACTTCAGTAATGGTGCTGTTGGTATGGTTGCTTTCGCTGCTACCTTTGAGGAGCAAACCGTTCCCCGTTTTTAAGGCCATTCCGGCCGCGATCGCCGCCAGTTCGGGAAACGCTTCGTAAGCAAACGCGATCGTTCCCAAGGGCCACCAATACCCGCAACTTTGAGAGGGTTTGCCCG
>CAKZKB010000604.1 GCA_937121005.1 uncultured cyanobacterium
TAACTAACGATTCACCTGACGGTAGAATCGTAGGATGCGCGGCGGTTCTGCTCAATCCTAAGTATAGCACTATTGTTAGAAAATGAGATTACCTCGATCGAATTGCAATCGCCACCTCAACCAAGCGAGTTGCTTCTTCTGGAAAAGTCGCACTCAAACTCCGAAACTGTCGGTACAAACCGCGTTCGAGGCGCACGAATTGGTAATCCGTACCGTTGGTAGCTAACCCCCAAACGCAGGCTTGGCGATCGAGAAACGAACTTGCATAAGCGAGTAACTGAGGTAATGCGGCTGATGTGGCGATCGCGCTATTTTTTGTTTCAATAACGAGAACGCATAGAGAGGCGCGATCGCGAAGCGTCTGCGTAGCAGAATCGTCCGAAGTACGACAAATGAGTATATCCATGCGTCCGCGAATTGTTGTTCCGTCGTCTTCGGTAACAATCTCAGCAATATTTTCTTCGAGGGAGATTCGCACGCTGCGATCGGACAAATACCCACTCAATTCTAGCACTAACGGCGAGACAACGAGCATTTTGACCGCGCCTTCGCTGACTTTACCGCTTGCATTGTATCGATCCCAAATTTGTAAGATTTCCTGAAGGCGAGTGTTTTGAGAATCGCTTAGGGGTTGCAACTCTAGGAATGGGGAGAAGTCGCGCTCGATTTGACGATCGAGGTGGAGGCGATCGCGAACGTCCTGAAGAGTAAGGGTGCTGGCATCGATGACTGCGGGCATGGTACAAAGTGTAGAGTGAGAGAGTCTAGTGCGATCGTAACTTAGATCGGCGCTTCCAATCCAATTTAATTCTGTATCGCGACAAATATGTTATACTCGATCGCATACTATTATATTGCTTGACAAACACGGGGACAACCCGACATAGGGATTTTGACTTTAATTGAATATGGCACTCGCACAAACTGCTCCCCCAACCGAAAACCGTACTGAGGAAATTGTCTTTCCTCCCAGCGATCTTTACAGCGACGAACCGCAATTGGAAACTTACCTACACCTACAACAAATCATTGCCCTGCTGACTTCTCTAGAGTGGTGGTGGCGCGATCGCCAAGATTTTTTCGCCGCCGGGAATCTGACTATTTACTATAGTCCCCAACAGAAGAAATCCCAAGACTTTCGCGGCCCCGATTTCTTTCTCGTCCGCGATACCGAACGCAAACCCCGCAAAAGTTGGGTCGTTTGGGCAGAAGGTGGCAAATATCCCAATCTGATTATTGAGGTATTGTCCGACACGACTGCTGACACCGATCGCGGCACAAAAAAAGATATTTACCAGAATATCTTTCGCACGCCCGAGTATTTCTGGATCGATCCCGACACCCTAGAATTTGCCGGATTCGTGTTAGTCGCGGGCAAGTACGAACCCATACCTCCCAACCCAAACGGCTGGATGTGGAGCCAACAATTAGAACTATTTGTTGGAGTTTACGAAGACAAATTGCGCTTTTTTACCGCCGAAGGAAACTTAGTTCCCACACCGCCAGAAGCAGCGCAAACTGCACAGGAACAAGCACAAACTGCACAAGAGCAAGCGCAAACTGCACAAGAACAGGCACAAACCGCGCAGGAACAAGCACAAACCGCACAGGAGCAAGCGCAAATCGCACAGGAACAACTGGAACGACAGCGACAGCGAGAAGCCAAGCTAGCTGCCAAGCTGCGAGAACTGAATATCGATCCTGACACGCTGTAGTAGGCGAGGCAGATCCTCTTTTCGATCGCGATCGCCAAAAAGCAGGGACGCACTCTAAAAAAGCACATCCCTACTTCCATTGAAATTGACGGTATTTAGCCGAGGTAGTTGGATTCGGCTTCCAGTTGGCGCACGAGGCGATCGTCGCCCCGAGTCCGAGCCGCTTCCAAGCGACGCTCGAGGATTTTTTGCAGGTTAGCGCGGTGTACGCGGGCCGTTTCTTGCAGGACTTCTCGTTTATTCATGGGAGGGTACGCAGTGAGTCTTGTTTGTCATCTTTTCCTTACTTCCAGGATAACATCCCAAAAAAAAAGCGTAGCGAATGTTACCAAACTTTACGAGACATGAGGAGATGGGGGTTTGGGGAGAGGTCAGTGACCAGTGACCAGTTTTAGGATGGGGAGATGGGGGATTAGGGGGATGGGGGGATCGGTGTCAGTGTCCACTTAAATCCTTGTACCTTCCCTAATACCTAATACCTAATACCTAATCCCTACTGAACGATACACCGCGCCAAGTTACTGGCCCCTCCATAGCCGTTAGAGACGAAGCCGGACATGGGTTCGACAATGCCGATCCAGATGCGGCCTTCGGGGCCTTGGATACCTTGGTAGCCTTCGACGAGGGTGACGCGATCGTTATAGTCTACACCGCCGACGCGAGCCGAAAAGGGAGTCGGTTGAGCGCGAACGGTCAATCCTTGTCCGGCGAGGACGCGGCGACAGCGTTCCCCAGCAGTGGGAGGATCCGGTTCGGGCACCGGATCGACATTGCGACAGTAGATTAGGTTGCTGCGGGTTCCATTGACATAACCGTTGGAGACAAACCCGGTGACGGGATAGGTAATGGGGATCCAGCTTCGTCCTTGGGGCCCGGTAATGGCGCTGTAATTTTCGGCCAAGGTGACACGATCGCCGCGATCGACCCCACCGACGCGAGCCGAGAAGGGACTGGCTTCAGCCCGCACCACCAGGCCGAGGGGTTCGTACACTTGGCGACACAGGCTGACGGTTTGGGCTAAGTCGGTGCGATTGGTTTCGGTATTGGGGGCCGCTGCGGCCGGGGCGGCCATACTTCCGGCAGCGATCGCGATCGCGCTCAGCCAATATCAAGGTTGGCGGTAAAGTTGAGTGAGTTTCATTTTGGTTCGATATCGATCTCGGTATTCTTTGTTTATAGTAAAAGCCCCCAGGGGAAACGGCGACCCTCTTTCGGAAGAGGTAGGGAACCCGAGTCGAGACCAACTGAAGGCCCGCCACGCCAGTAAGGCCGGGTAATTTCCGCGTGCATCGGGACGCGATCGTGTTACCCTAGTAAAGTTGTCAAAAATCGCACGTCCGGAAATTCGGGTGTTTTCCCCAGGGAAATCCGTCCGGACGGAGGTTCAAACCCGAATCAGGAGAAATCATGAGTGTTGTCAGCTTAAACCAGCTGCTCGAGTCTGGCGTTCACTTCGGACACCAAACTCGGCGTTGGAACCCCGGAATGTCCCCGTATATCTTCACCGAACGCAACGGGGTTCATATCATCGACCTGGTGCAAACCGCCCAGCTAATCGACTCGGCCTACGACTATATGCGCGGTGAAGCCGAAAGCGGGAAAAAATTTCTCTTCGTCGGCACCAAGCGCCAAGCTGCCGGAATTATCGCCCAAGAAGCGGCTCGCTGCGGAGCTTTCTACGTCAACCAACGCTGGTTGGGGGGAATGCTGACCAACTGGACGACCATTAAAACCCGCGTCGATCGCCTCAAAGAACTCGAAAACCTAGAAGAAACGGGCAACCTCTCCCTGCGCCCCAAAAAAGAAGCCTCCATGTTGCGCCGGGAACTGTTCAAATTGCAAAAATACCTCGGCGGTATCAAGCAAATGCGGAAACCGCCCGATATCGTCGTGATTGTCGATCAGCGTCGGGAATACAACGCCGTGCGCGAGTGCCAAAAGCTCGACATTCCCATTGTCTCCATGCTCGACACCAACTGCGATCCCGACGTGGTGGACATTCCCATTCCTGCGAACGACGATGCCATCCGTTCGATTAAGCTAATAATAGGAAAGCTCGCCGACGCGATCTACGAAGGTCGTCACGGCGAACTCGATTCCCTGTCCGAAGACGACTACGCCGACTACAGTGCTGAGGACTACGAGGAGTACGAAGACGAGGACTACGAAGACGACTCCGAGTCCGACGAGTCCGACGAGTCCGACGAGTCTGAAGAGTCCGAAGGCGGCGAAGAAGAATAGATTTCACCCACTGCAAACCGAACAGGAACGAAAACGATGGCAGACATTTCTGCAAAAACCGTAAAGGAACTGCGCGAACAAACGGGCGCGGGGATGATGGACTGTAAAAAAGCCCTCAAAGAAACTGGGGGCGATATGGATAAGGCCGTCGAATGGCTGCGGAAGAAAAACCTGGCTTCGGCGGAGAAAAAGGCCGGTCGCCTGGCCGCAGAGGGGCTGGTAGACAGCTACATTCACACGGGCGGCCGCATTGGCGTACTGGTGGAAATCAACTGCGAAACCGATTTCGTAGCCCGCCGGGTGGAGTTTCAATCGTTGGTTAAAGATGTGGCCATGCAAGTGGCCGCGTGTCCCAACGTGGAATACGTGAAAACCGACGACATTCCGCAAGACTTTGTGGAAAAAGAAAAGTCCATCGAAATGGGTCGCGAAGATCTAGCCAGCAAGCCGGAAAACATCCGCGAGAAAATCGTGGACGGCCGGATTCAAAAGCGCTTGAAAGAGCTCTCACTGCTCGACCAACCCTATATTAAAGACCAAAACATCACGGTTGAAGAGTTGGTGAAACAAACGGCAGGACAGTTGGGTGAAAACATTCAGGTGCGTCGTTTCGTGCGCTTCGTACTCGGAGAAGGTATCGATACGGATACCTCCGAAGGCGAAGAGTAGTCGCGCTGAGGTGGCAATTCTTGTAGGGGCGATTTGCGTTGGCGCAGCCTTTGCGTAGCAAATATCGCCCCTACTGTTAATTGGTTTCCCCCTCGTAGCGTCCCTCCGGGGCGCTACGAACTGTGGAGGCTCTGCCTCCAGAATACAACACGAGGCAGAGCCTCTAAAATAGCATTCCCTGGCAGAGCCAGGGAACGAGGAGACGGAAGGGAGATCCTTGCAGTCGCGTACAATATCACCTGAATAGTTACGGTAGAGGTTCAAACATGGTTGGCGCGATCGAACGGATCGAACGAGAAATTAACGAGTTAGAAGCCAAAGCGGCCGATATCGCTCGAGAGTTGCATCGAGTGTACGAGGGATATTTGCAGGCTTTCGCTCCGGCAATGGAACGCCAGTTTATTTTGGCAGCCTATCACCTGTGCACGCAAGGCTATCCTGACGATTTTTTGGAGTTGTCGTTGAGCCAGCGACAGCAGTTACAATCGAATTTACGCCAGTTGGGACGGCGATCGACGGAAAAGTTGCTCGGGTTGCTGTCGTCCGGTCGCCTGTTGCTTCCGGGAACGACAGAGGAAGAGAAAACAGAAAATAACGCGATCGCGCCAGAAGTAGCGATCGCGTGGCAAGAAGCACTCGAAACCGGAATTGACGATCGCCTGCAAACCCTCTCCCAACAAACCAACCAACTACTACAAGAAGCGAGTATTTTACCCGAACAATTGCCTCCGGCGGTATTGGAAGTGGCAACACAAGCCGACCCCGGATCGGAGTCGATCGCGGGGCCGCCAAACGTATTAACTGTGACTATTCAAGCCCGAGATCCCGAAGATCTCAGCGAAGGAGAAGTGACGCAGTTGATGGCAGTTCGCTTGCGGCGATCGGAGATTGAATTTGCAAATGCTAGCTTGCATACGTGGCGGACTCAAGTTCGCCAGCAAAGCCACAAATTGGCTCAATTACAACGAGAATACGATCGCAAGTTGCGCCTTCGGGCAGTGGCGCAAGCGGAAGCTGCATGGCGATCGACTTGGTTTGAGGAACAATGAGCAATGAACAATGAGCAATGAGCAATCAGCAATGAGCAATGAACCCTATCTAATGTAACATGACCGAGGATATCCTGGATACAAGCCCCCGAATTCATTCGGGATAAGGAGAAACCGTTCGCTATATCCAAGCCTCCGGCTAAGCGCCCGAGGTCAATCCGTCTTGGGTCTTGAAAAGTTCAGGGGGAAGAAAATCTACGCCCCCAACTTTCCGCAAAATCCAAAATCTAAAATCCAAAATCTAAAATTGATATGACTGTATCTACAGCAACCGATCGAAATACCATTCCACCGTTGGGAAATGGAGATGCTTTAACGCGATCGCAATTTGAACGGCGCTACGCGGCGATGCCTCATGTTAAAAAGGCCGAACTGATTGAAGGAATTGTTTATATGGCATCGTCAGTCAGGTTTAAATCTCATGCTGAACCCCATGGTAATTTGACGGGGTGGATGGGAATTTATCAAGTGTCTAATTCCGAAGTTCGTTTGGGAAATAATCCCACAGTCTGACTCGACAGCAACAACGAGTTACAGCCCGATGCGGTATTATTAAAAAATGACGGTCAATCTCGTTTGAGCGCAGATGGATATCTTGAAGGTGCGCCAGAGTTGGTCGCCGAAATTGCTGCTAGTTCGGCCAGTATCGATTTGCGAGATAAAAAAAGCGTCTATTGCCGCCATGGTGTTAAAGAATATATCGTGTGGAGAACTTACGATCGCGCTTTGGATTGGTTCGTTCTCGAAAATGGAGAGTATATCTCTCTCGATCCTGACAGCGATGGCATCATTCGCAGTCGCACATTTAACGGTTTGTGGTTGAACGTTTCCGCACTGCTGGACGGGGAAATGCAATCGGTGATGGCAACGTTGCAAGCAGGTTTATCGTCCGCGCAAAAAATATAGGAGCAAACGGTGTTTTCTAAATCCAAAGTAGGGGCGATTCGAGAATTGCCCCTAGAAGAAACATTTCATATCCACAACTTCGATCGCCTCGACTCCACCAATACAACCCTTTGGCAACTGATTGAAAACGGCGCACTGTCAGGAACGGTGGTGACTGCTAAAGAACAAACAGCCGGAAAAGGAAGGCGCGGGAGACAGTGGCAATCGCCCTCTGGCGGTCTGTATCTCTCTGTTTTTCTTGCTCCCAATTGTGCCAGTACCGATCTCGGACAATTAACCTTGTGTAGTGCTTGGGGAATTGCGAGTGCGTTGCGCGATCGCGGTATTCCCGTTGGTATCAAATGGCCCAACGATCTTGTTTTAAGAGAACGCAAACTCGGCGGTATCTTAATCGAAACCCGAGGGCAAAAAGAAATCGTCGATCGCGCTGTTATTGGCATTGGCATCAACTGGCGCAACCCCACCCCCGAAGTGGGGATTAACTTAGAAGAATTGACCAACGCGATCGCGACTCTAGAAGATCTGAGAAGTACCGTCCTGCACGGACTCAAAACCGGATGCGATCGCTGGCAACAAGACGGTATCGATCCGATTGTCCGCGATTGCGACACCCTTTTGGTCAACCGAGGGCAAACCGTCATCGTTGATGGCTGCGGCGGCGTTATTGTCGGGGTTGACAAACGCGGCCATTTGCGCGTTCAGTTTCCCGATCTGCAACCGCCCCAACCGGAAATAGCACTACCGCCAGGGGCGATCCGCCTCGGGTATTGGGTGTAGGGGTCAACGGCGTTGACCCTGGGCGAACACCGTTCGCCCCTACAGTTGCGTTGTTGAAACCTTTCTAGAGAGGTAGCCGTCAAAAATGAACGATCGTGAACTACGATTAACAAAGCGTGCTCGCACGAGCGGGCTGAGCCGATCTTCCGCACATCGGCCGGGTTTTGTGACTACCCGTTCTCTAGCATTACGTCGATCGTCCCCCATGGCTACCTCCAAACACTCTCCCTCCCGTTCTTACCGCGTTCTGTTGACGCGCGGTGTCTGTCTCGTCAGCAGTCTGGGCTTGCTAGGCAACCTCTACGCGCCCGCCTCCGCCCAAGAGAAAAAATTCGCCCCCGCCGAACCTGCGCCCCAACCCAGCTATCAAGGGTTGCCCGCCGATGCGGTTTTCGAGGCCCCCAAAGCCCCCACGCCGATCGCGCCGCCAGAAGCCTCCCCACCCTCGCCCCAACACAGCTATATCGACACCACCGACTACAGCGTGGGCGCGACGGATCTCTACGAAGCCCCCGCCACTGTAGAATTTGTTGGCCCCGACGGCTGCGGTTATACCCAAGCGGGTCGAGGTGCGCCGACAGATCTGTGTCCCCCGGCGGCTCCGTCCCCCGCACAACAACTGCCCCCCGCCCCATCTGTGGCCGGTAATCGCGCCCCCACGAACAACGCCACGGCCGGTACTCCCCTGCCCCCGGTTCCTGCGACCAACACCACCATCCAACCCGTGCGCGTCGGCCCGGTGGAAGTGGGATCGGGCGGCCCCCGGATTACAACCACCGCTTCCAGTCAGGCCTACTACGAACAACGGGCCAACGAGGACGCGCAAGCTGCCCGGACATTGCGCGATCGCGCCCTATTTCGCGGCCGTCCGGGGAATGGCAACACCAGCATCATCTTCCCCTTGTCTATTCCGGCCCCCATCACCTCGGCCTTCGGTTGGCGGACGCACCCCGTTCACGGCGGTCGCCGGATGCACACCGGGACGGATATCGGTGCGCCCATGGGCACTTCTGTGGTGGCAGCCCTGGCCGGTCGAGTCGCGATCGCCGAAGCCTTGGGCGGTTACGGTCTCACCGTCGTCCTCCAGCACGAAGAAGGAACGATCGAAACCCTCTACGCTCACCTGTCCGAAATTCTCGTCCGTCCTGGTGAAAAAATCGAACAAGGTGAAGTCATCGGTTTAGTGGGTAGCACGGGAGTCTCCACCGGGCCGCACCTGCACTTCGAGATCCGCGAACTCACCGCCGACGGCTGGCGACATCTCGATCCTGGCGAACAGTTGGAGTATGCTTTGATTCAGCTAGTGGAAAATCTGCGCCGCGCTGATGCGGACGTAGAAGGAAAGAACTGGCGATCGTAGCTACGCGCTAGGATCTAAATTGCTCGCCCCTTGTCGCTCCTGAGTTTATGTCTACCAAAGACCTGATTTTTGTCGTTCTGCTGCTGTTTATTCCGGTGTCGATCGCCGCTCATTTTCTGGACTGGGGGGCGCTACCCGTGTTTCTCACCGCCGCGGCCGCGATCGTCCCTTTGGCGGCTTGGATGGGTGTGGCCACCGAAGAAATCGCCGTCGTCGCCGGCCCCAACTTGGGCGGCCTGCTTAACGCCACCTTCGGGAACGCTACGGAATTAATTATCGCCCTGATCGCCTTGCGGGCCGGACTGTTGAGCGTGGTCAAAGCCAGCATCACCGGATCGATTATCAGTAACCTGTTGTTGGTACTGGGATTTTCCATGTTCCTCGGCGGGTTACGCTACAAAGAGCAAACCTTTCAGTCGGTGATGGCCCGTTTGAATGCTTCGGTGATGAACCTGGCCGTTGTCGCCATGTTACTCCCAACAGCAGTGGTCGCGACTTCGGGGGGAATTGAAGAAATTACCGTGCAAAAACTCTCGACAGCAGTGGCGATCGTCTTGTTAATCGTCTATGGGTTGACGCTACTGTTTTCGATGAAAACCCACGCTTACCTGTGCGATGTGGGAGAAGCAGAAAACGATCCCGAAACCGGAGAAGAGGTCGAGAAACCCAATATTGCCCTCTGGAGTGGGGTGTTGCTAGCCTGTACTCTGATGGTGGCGATCGAGTCAGAATTGCTCGTAAGCTCTTTAGAAGAAGCCACTGAATATTTAGGACTGACTGCTTTATTTACAGGTGTTATCCTCGTTCCCATCATCGGTAACGCCGCCGAACACGCCACTGCTGTCACCGTCGCCATCAAGAATAAAATGGATTTATCCATGTCTGTGGCCATGGGATCGAGCCTGCAAATTGCCCTGTTCGTGGCTCCCGTGTTGGTGCTGGCGGGTTGGGTTTTCGGACAACCGATGGATCTCAATTTTAACCCCTTCGAGTTAGTCGCCGTTGGCGTTGCGGTGCTCTTAGCCAACTCTGTCAGTTCCGACGGGCGATCGGACTGGCTCGAAGGTGCCCTACTGCTCGCAACTTACTTGGTTCTCGGTTTTGCGTTCTTCTTCCACCCCGTCGTCGAGGGAATGGCGTAATACAACGCATCAACGCATCAACGAGCAACGAACAACGATTGGGAATCGGGATCCGGTTAGGGATGAGGTTTGAGGTCTGAGGCTTTAGGTTTTAGGTTTTAGGGATTAGGTTCGAGATTATATCCCCCCAATCCCCCAATTCCCCATCTCCTTGTCTCCCCCTCCCCTTGTCCCCCCAACCCCCTAATCCCCCCAAAGAGGGTCAACGCCGTTGACCCCTACTACCCTATAGGGCGAGAACGATCGTACCATACTTAAAGAGGGCCGGACTGATGTGGGCGGTTCGGAGTTGAGTAAGGGTTCGATGGTAGAAACAATTTTAATCGTCGATGACGATCCGACAGCACGATTGGTTTTGAAGAAAGCCTTAGAAAATGCCGGACACGAAGTTTTTGTGGCCGGTAACGGAAAAGAGGGGTTAGAACGCGCGAGAGAAGTGCATCCGGCGTTAATTATTTGCGATTGGATGATGCCGAAAATGAACGGGATCGAGTTGTGTCGGCAGGTAAAATCGGATCCAGAGTTGGAGACGACATTTTTTATTTTACTGACCAGTCGCGAGCGGGTCAACGATCGCATTGAAGGTCTCGATAGCGGGGCCGACGAGTTTTTGTGCAAACCGATCGAAGTGCAGGAGTTGCGGGCTCGAGTGCGTGCTGGACTGCGTTTGAGCAGTCTCACCCGCCAACTCAAGGAAGCCAATCAGAAATTATTGGTTCGCAACCAACTGTTAGAGTCGCTATCGCTGACCGATCCCCTGACGGGAATGCTCAACCGCCGAGCCTTCGATCGCAGTTTACCCCATTTGCTGCAACAATTCCATCCCGAACCCCACCATGAAAACGCTCGCTACTTGTGCTTGTTCGTCCTCGATATCGATCGCTTTAAGTTAGTCAACGATACTTACGGTCATTTAGTCGGCGATCGCGTCTTAAAGGTGGTGGCCGAACGCTTGCAAGAAAGCGGACATCCCAACAGTTCTTTTTATCGCTATGGCGGCGAGGAATTTACTTGCATCACGCCGGGGATTAACCGCACGACAGCGCTACTGTATGGGGAACATTTACGCAGAGCGATCGCCGATTTTCCGGTAGAATTATCCCAGGAGAAAACGCTCTCAGTCACGATTAGTATTGGTGGGGCCATGACTTTGCGATCGCCTGTTCCTGACGGTAGCGATACGAATCTCGTGACGGCTCAACGCTGCGTTCACCAAGCCGATCGCGCCCTCTACCAAGCGAAAAAAGAGGGTCGCAATTGCGTTCGCATCTCGGAAGCAGGGATGATGTTAGAAGATTTATAATCGCCCGTTTCCGGTGGGACTACCAAGTGGGATCGACAAACAAATCGACTGTAATTTCGGCGCGATCGCCGGGAATTCCAGAAATACAAGCGCAGATGGTTTCTTTCCCATCAATTTCGACTTCGCAAGCGTGGCACGATCCCATCAAGCATCCTGTCGGGATCGTCACTCCCGCCCGCGCCGCCACTTCTAAAAATGGCTCTCCCGGTTGGGCTTCGACGGTGGTATTGTCGGGTAAAAATCGGACTTTTACACTCATCAGTTCGCGATCGCCAAAGGTCGGTATTATTATAACGTGAATTCGACCTTTCTTGGGATGAAGGCGATGGAATCTTCATCGCTTCCGCGCCCGAACTTCCCGGTTGCATGGCACATGGAAAGACCCCGGAAAGCGCACTAACAAACATTCAAGAGGCCATGTAGTTGCGGATCGATACCGCTAAAGAATTTGGCGATCGCATTCCCGAACCCAAATCGAAACCGAGCGAAGTTCGTCCGTAAAGATGCAGATAATGGTAATATTTCTGCGATCGCGTTGAGCAGTGGGAGGGGCTCGCTCCCGGACTATAAACTGGACTGGTATCAGATACGATTTTAGTGTAAAATGCGATCGAGCAAATGTCAACTGAGCTTGGAGACGATCTCATGGTAGTAAATCTGCAAATTGACGACAAAATCCTGAAAGAAGCACTAGCGTTGAGCGACTGCGAAACAGAAACTCTGCTAGTAGAAGCAGCATTACGCGAATACGTTCAACGTCGCCAACAGTTGAAAATAACTGAGTTATTTGGAACAATAGAATACGAGGAAGATTATGACTACAAACAGCAAAGACAAAAAATATGAATGTCATTGTAGACACTTCTGTTTGGTCGCTTGCTTTGCGACGCAACTATGGCTATCCACAAGACAAGGCTTTTCTCGTGCAATCATTGCAAAACTTAATTGCAGACGGGAGAGTTATTTTGATGGGTGCAGTTCGCCAGGAAATACTCTCTGGAGTTCGCCATAAAGAACAGTTTTCTAGATTGCGTGACTACCTTCACCGTTTTCCAGACTTAGAAATCTCTACGAAGGACTACGAACTAGCCGCCGAGTTTTTTAACACTTGTCGTCGCAATGGTATTCAAGGTTCAAATACTGATTTTTTGATTTGTGCGGTGGCTCACAATCGGGGTTACAGTATTTTTACAATGGATAAAGATTTTGGAAATTTCCAGCCATACATTCCGATCGTTTTCCATGAATCGGGAGGTAAGTATTGATGTGTTAACAGAAATCCGGTTTCTCGCCTACAGCCAGATAAAATTCGAGTTTTTCCTTTCAGAAACCGGGTTTCTACACCAGTATAGGCGCGATCGCCTCTCAGACGCGAGTCTCCCACCGCCGGGGCCAAGTGGGTTGACACTCTCAAACAGTTTGATATACATTGAGAGTGTAACGATCGTCTCGCACTAGGGGTCTACATGGCCAAACGTACACCAGATCGGTTTTTCGACCTCTCGCCTAAAGAGGAAGCCGTCCTCTCCTCGGTACTGTTCCGGGAACGGTACGGCTTGGAAATTATCGAAGCCGTCAAGGAAGCCAGCAAGGGAAAGATCCAGCTTGGCTTCGGTTCGCTGTATCCGACGCTACACAAACTTGAGAAAAAAGGCTTTGTCACGGCACGCTGGGGTGACGAAACCTCTGAAGAACGCGGCGGTGCCCGACGCAGGTACTATCAAATTACGGGTGCGGGTGAGAAGGCTTTGCAAGATAAGCAACGTTTTCTCGAACAAGTGGCGGAATGGCAGCCTGTTGGCGTGGGGGGATAAAATCATGTCAAACAACATCTTCGATTTTGAAAGCTATGCTGAATTGGAAGATCTGCTCAAGGAATTGCAAGAAAAAACAGAAGAGAAAGCCGGATTTCTTGAGGAGTTCAAAAAAACATGGAAAATGGCTCTATTTATAATTGCATTTTCCGCAAAAGAAGTAATCAAGTTAGCTTTTCAAGATAAGCAAACCTGGACAAAACTGCAATCTTTTTCTTTCTGGTTCTTTAGCTTATCAAAAATATTCCAAGAGGATTGGATGGGAGATTTTTTAGAATCGCGCTCTCAACTCATCCAGTCAGGCGCATCTAAATGGCAGATACGCTGGTTCTCTTTTTGGGCGATTTTCGGACTGTTTCGCTCTTTTCTCTGGTTCAAATGTAACGAACTGGTATCAGAATGGACAGAGCGAATTCGATAGGTTTTCTTGGTACAACTGCGCGATCTCAGCGTTTGCTAAGAAACAAGGCACGACCTACAGAGTCGAGCTTTCACCAGTAAGGATCTCGGCATTTCATTATACCAGATCGCGATTGAAATAGCAATTCGGATCGCCTGGAGTTCTGGTCACCACGCAAAAAATGGCGATTTTAACCGAAAAGATGTCACGGGGGACACAAACCTGGTAGATTGTAGCAAAGTCAAAATTTCTTGGTACAAGTTTCCAAGAAAAAAGGCACGACCTACAGAGTCGAGCCTTCACTTCAAAAACACACCTCAATTGTAGCTCATGCAACGACTTCAATTCAAGATCCTTAGCAGCGATCGCCCCCGCGATCGCCTCGCCGCCAGCCGTTTGCGGTTCGCCACCACCGCCTTCGCTGTCCTGGTTCCCGTCATTTGGGGACTTCCCGGCGGTGTTCTTTCTCTCCCCTTGCTAGGAATTTCATACGCGATCGACGATCGCGCCTACCGCAGCGAACTTGCCATGCTATACAAGCTATACTGGGAACTGTACGAGGAGTACCAAAACTTAAAAGAGGAACTCCGATCGCGATCTTAAGGCGATCGCAAACCTCCGGCTGCACCCACGATCGTTCCTTCCCAAACCGCCGCCTGGCCGACATCGCAAACTCCCGACCAAGCGGCGTACAGGCGATCGCTGGCTTCACGAAGACGATCGCGTTCGGTCACAGCTAACTCCCAGGTGACGGGTACGGCCGCAGTCCCATTGTACGCCCCCGACAGCGCCCCCGCTAGGGCCGTGCTCAGTTGTGGATGAGGCGATCGCTGCGATCGCTTCACGGTTAAGAAAAAATCCTCTGGGGTATCGAGAAAACAGTACGCAGCAACGGCTACAGCGATCGCTTTCCCATCGCGACTCCCCAAGGCTTGCAACGTGGCATCTAAATTGTAACGTCCCGCGATCGCCGCCCGCACCGTCTCCCCAAACTCACTCTCGGCCAGGGTTTGCGTCATCGAAGTCTTCCCCGCTACCGCGTCAGCAACCGCCAGCAGACCCCACGCCAGACTCGGCGACAGTTGCCAGCGCACCGTCAATTGTTGTAATTGTTGGTGACAGCGATCGCGATCGTGATGAAAAAACAACGCCACAGGCAAAGCCGCCATTACTCCCCAAGCCGCCGACACCGACTGACTGCCGTTTTCGGGGGTTTCCAGGCGGGCTCGCTGCGATCGCGTCAAACTCTCGGCCGCATCGATCGCGGCTGACACCCCCGCCGTGCCCCCGGCCAGGGATTCGCCAACGGCTGCCCCGAGTAGGGATCCAAGCATCCTATCTCGCAACGGTAACATTACAAATTCTTAAGCATTCTCTAAATAGTTGGCCAAAGCGTGCAACCCTAGAATGTAGCTGTAGTAGCCGAAACCACTAATTTGGCCGATCGCCACTGGAGCAATGTAGGAATGGTGGCGAAAAGGTTCGCGACGATAGATATTGCTGAGGTGAACTTCCACAGTGGGAATCTCCACCGCCGCGATCGCGTCTCGGAGGGCAACGCTGGTATGAGTATAAGCCGCCGCGTTGATTATTAACCCGCTTTCCGTTGCCGCCGCCTGTTGGATCGTATCGACCAACTCTCCCTCGTGGTTAGACTGAATGCAGCGCACGCCGAGACGTAAAACGCGCCCTTCCTTTTCCAGAAGGGCGTTAATCTCGTTTAATGTTAGCGAGCCGTAGATACCGGGCTCGCGCTGGCCCAACAAGTTCAAGTTCGGCCCGTGCAGAACGAGAACGCTCGGTACGTCAGAAGAAGTCAAAGCAGCCTCGGGCGGTTAACGACGGCGGGATAGGCGATCGTCAACGGGGATGGGGATCGGCTCGGGTTCGGGCTGAGCTTCAGGGCCGAGGAGAGCTTCGATGAGCTTACGCGCCCATTCTTTGAGCTTCTCAAGTACCTTGTCGAGATAATCCATCAGATTTGATAGCTCCTGCATTCAGTACCGCTACTTCGGCTATCTTGCTCTCGGCGGCAAGAGAGATGGCAGTTCGCCGCAAGTAGTATTGTATTCATCTTGACTTCTCCCCCGACTAAAGCACGGAGGATTCCAAATGACGCAAAACCGCCATTTAGCTGTCACCGATCTAGTTTTCGGTGGGGCGAGTCAAAACGCCCCTAGACGCTCAACCTTGTTGGCATTGCGCTGACTTGTTTTGCGGTCGTTCGCACTTTTCGACTTTGGGTGTGTGCTTAACGCTCCACATCCTGCCATTACTTGCAGTGGCGTGGTTTGCCGTTCCTTTGTTTGAGGGAAACGGTAGTGACTTGCTTGCCGGGATTTCTCCTTACTAGGATGTGCGTCTCGCGCGTCGATACGCCTACTAGACTCACGTTTTTAGCTTAACACACAAGCGAGTGAGTGTGCTAGAGCATTACGAAATTCATCCGCCACTTATGGGAGGCGCTGTTGTTGCTGAGCGATAGCCGAAGCCCCCCCATCCCCGTATGAGCGGGGTTTTAGCGCCTGTGCCTCGGACTAACAAGTTTGGCTGTAAATTCGGGAACGCCGCGAATGCCTAAATTCAGGCGAAAAACAGCCCCTGCCCCTTCTCCCTCTCGGGGGCGATCGTTCCCGCCGGCGGTGGTGACAAAAATATCCGTATAGTCCGCACCGCCAAAGGTGACGCTAGAGACTTTGCGGGCGGGAAAGGGAATGCGTAGCAGTTCTTCCCCTTCTGGAGAATAGCGAAATAGATGGCCGCCATCCCAACGTGCCGACCAGATACAACCTTCCGCATCGACGGTTAGCCCGTCGGGAACCCCTTCGCCGTCTGGGGTGATGAGAAAGGCTTGGCGATCGCGCAAATCTCCCGTCTCGCGATCGTATTCAAAACTATAAATCGTGCGCTGGGGCGAATCGGTATAGTACAATCGGGTGCGATCGCGGTTAAATCCCATGCCGTTAGGCACTTCGGCCGCATCTAAAACGACGTGCAGCGTGCCGTCGAGATCCAGGCGAAACAAGCAACCGGGATGCTTCGGTGTCGCCATCGTCCCGCTATACACGCGCCCCACCGGATCGACGATCGCGTCGTTAAATCGGGTATCGCGTTGCTCGGGAATCTCTGGGACGATCGTCGTTATTGTCCCACCGTTCCAGCGCTCGATCGTGCCTTTGGTTTTAAACAATAACAGCGATCCGTCTTCGGCAACGACAAAACCGCCGACGGGTTCGCCTTGGTAAATCTGTTCGGACTCTCCCGTTCCCGGATCGTAGCGAAACATCCGTCCGGTGGGAATATCTGTCCAGTACAGCTTTTGTTCTCCCGCGTGCCAGGTGGGAACTTCCGCGTTATGACACTGAAAATCGGCAATAATTTCGGGATCGCGTCGGGAAGGCGACATGATTTTGGCCCCATTGCGAGACGATCGCCCCGGATTATACCAGATTGAGGGACAAGGAGACAAGGAGAGGGGGAGAAATCGATATTCATCCTTCATCCTTCATCCTTCATCCTTACTAAACTTGTCTGTCTTACCCGAAGCCGCTACACTGAAAACTGTTCTCCGATCTCACCCTGCAAGCGGCGGATGGGTTTTCTCAAAGGCTTTTTTGGCAGTTCTGACGCGGCTTCCACTTCCAAGGCGATGCCCTTCGAGGAGTACGTCGGTGCGGGAGTCGTCGATCGCAACGGCGTACCCAGCCGCATCTATTTTAGTAGCGATCGCGATATCGACCTGTACGAACTCGAAGAACTCTGCGATGCTGTAGGCTGGTCGCGCCGCCCGATTCGCAAGGTTCGCAAGGCGATCGTCCACAGCTACATTGTCGTCTCTATGTGGGAGGTACGCGGGGCCAAAAAGCGCCTGATCGGGTTCGCCCGCGCCACCTCTGACTGTGCTTTCAATGCGACGGTGTGGGATGTGGTGATTCACCCCGACTTCCAGGGACGCGGTTTGGGGAAAGGGTTGATGCAGTATCTGATCGAGAAACTTCGCAGCCAAGACATCAGCAACATTACCCTCTTTGCCGATCCGCACGTGGTCGAGTTCTACCACAACCTCGGCTTTATTTCCGACCCCGAAGGGATTAAGGGGATGTTTTGGTATCCTAATTAGGGTGATTTATACCATTTTCCGTAGGGGCTAAGCATTCGCTACCAGTTAACGAACGATTCTACCGATGTAAGCATTCAGGTGGTACAGAGAAACCCGGTTTCTGAAGGAAAAAACTCGGATTTTGTCCGGCTATAAGCGAGAAACCGGGTTTCTACACCCGTTTAGCTTAGCATTGGGCAAACGCCGTTTGCCCCTACATACGGATCCTCATCTGTTGCATTAATGGTAGAAATTGGTATTAAACCGATCGCGATAGCGTCCAGTGGCGATCGGAGGATTGATAAATTCTCACTCCTTCCAACCCGGCGCGATCGACCATCTCAGTTACTTCTTCGAGGGTAAACGCCGCATACAAAGAATCTCGAAACAATTTCGCCTGATGCGGATCGTAGTCCGTGCCGATGCTGCTGACTAAGGCTTCCACAGCGCGATCGCTTTCGGGTCGCAACAAATCCCGCACCAAAATACCGCCGCCGGGTTTGAGGACGCGGCGCAGTTCGCACCAAAACGGCATCGGATCGGGTAAGTGATGGACGATGGTGTTAGAGATGACCATATCGAAACCATTGTCGGGATAGGGCATCTTTTTGACATCGACTCGCTGGAGTTGGATGCGGTCTTTTAAGTCAGCGCGATCGATATTGGTTGCCCCAATTTTTAACATATTTTCCGACAAGTCAATGCCGACGATATTCCAGTGCGATCGCAGTTGGCATAGCAAAATTGGAATCCGCGCCGTTCCCGTTCCCGCATCGAGAACCAACCCCGCTTCCGGCCCTAACTCCACCGCTTCGCGAGCAAAACTCGTATTGACTTCAGTAAAGTCCATGGCATCGTAGGCGATCGATTCCTCCCACGTATCCATGACTTCCGGTTCGAGAACGCGCGGTAGCACCATTTGCACCTCTTTAAGGTATTAGGTATTAGGTTTTAGGTATTAGGTTTTAGGTTTTAGGTATTAGGTTTTAGGTTTTAGGTACGAGGTGTGAGGTACGAGGTTGTATTCCCCCCAAGTCCCCAATCCCCCAATCCCCTAATTGACTTCCGTCCAACTCCAATCGCGGATCGACCAGCGATCGCCCTGACGGACTAACTCGTAGCGCACTCGCAAGGGACTGTTCCAGGATTCTACCACTTGCCCGCCTGCGGATTTGGTCGCCTCTTCGCGCACCAGCGTTACCACCTCGGCGCGATCGGGATTTTCTGGGTCGATCGTCACCTCTTCTATCTCTAGGGTATGTTCGTACTCGGCCGACTCGCCCAGATTTTGATAGCTTCGAGCCCGTCCTCGCCACTGCGACAAAGCCGGATCGACGAGCACTTCATCAAGGCGATCGATCTCGTGTTCGGGGCCCATGGCCGCCGACTTGACCTCAAACCAGGTACGGACAACCTGCGCGGCGACTTCCGGGGTTAACTCGCCCGAGGGCGGTTCGGGGGTCGCTTGGGGTTCGGGAATGGAAACCGGAGGCGCATTGATCCCGACGGCGGGTTGCGGGCTTTCCAAACCGGGGCCGCCGGAAAATACCGCCGCCAGTCCGGCCAGGATCCGCGTCAGCAGCCACAGTAAAAACAATAAAGCGACGATTGCGCCTGCGCCGACCAACACCAGGCGATCGACTTTCCACTGGGTTTTTTTCCGCAGTCGTCCCTTATCCGTTGGGGGTTTGGGGGTTGGAGGTTCGGCTTGGAAGGGGTTGGGATCGGGAGTCGAACGCGGGGCGATGGGCTCGAAGGGCAGTTGAGTGCGGTTTCCGGTGTCTCCTGACGCGCTTTTCGGGGCCGCGATCGTCGCGACCGCTTGCGAGAGGGACGTGGTTTGCCAGGTTTGGCGCACGTCCGGTTGCTGGCCCAAAGAAGTCATCTGGGCCGCGCCTCCCACTGGAACCCACTGGTTGGCAGCTTCGCTATCGGCGGGTAGCTGTTCGAGGTGGGACTGTACCCGTTCGTCGGCAAAATAGGTTTTCAAAGAAGCCTGCTGTCCGACTAGATCGCGGAAGTGGGGAAAAACTTCTTCTTGCAGCCAGCGTTCGGTATAGAAACACAGACCCGGTAGCAGATCCGGCGACTCCCGCGATCGCTCGCGAATGAAGGTTAGCGTCTGTTCGTCTTGGCTCAATTCTAGAGCGCGACTGGCGCGATCGGTCTGTCCCAACAGCAAACAGCAGGCCGCCCGTTCTAAATGCACGTCCTGTCGCCGTCCCAACTGGATCAGCATCAATTTCGCCCGGTGGATCTGTCCCGGTTGGCGTTCGGTGAAGCCTCGGGCGATCGCGGCGTAGGCAGCTAAATAGGTGGCTGCGGCTGAGGGGCGGCGGGCCTCGCGCTCGAAAAGTTGCTGCTGTTCGATAACGGTGGCGTGGCGGCGCAGTTGTTGGATGAAGCGTAAGAAGTCATCGACGTTGAGACCCGAGCGATCGTCGCCGGATCCGTCAATTCCGCCCCGTTCTTGCAGCATATCCCGCAACAGTTGAAAGGCGCGAGCCCGATCGCTTTCGCGATCGCTCGGCAGCGCCACCAGTTCTAAAATTCGGTAGGGGCGCAACTTGTCTACGTCCGCTTGAATTTCGCCGCGCAGGTTGGGGAACAGCCCTTCGCGCAATAGCAACGCCTGACCCGCTTCTAGGGTGGCAGCCGCCCGTTCGTATTGTTTCTGCTGCCATTGTTCGCGCCCCAGTTCCAGGTAGGCTGTGGCTAGGGCCAGTACCACGTCGGAACGAGCGATCGCGTCGCCGGGTGTGGAGGTTTCCGGGCGATCGAGGCGGCGGTTCAGGGTGGCGACGTGGGGACGACCCAATTTTAACACCAGTTCGTACTCGCCTAACTCGTGCAGTACCAACAACGCCCCGATCGCCTCTTTGTCTTCAACTTCAATACTGGGGGTTTGCGGATCGATATCTGGAGTCGCCGTACCGTTAGTGTCCTCGCTTTGAACTCCGTTGCTAGGGCGATCGTAGGTTTTGCTGAGGAAACTGGCATCGTAGCGCGATCGCCCTTCGGGATCGCAGAGGATCTCGTAGGCTTCGTTTAATAGCTGCTTGCGTCCGGCGATCGCCGCCTCGGAATATTCCCGGCGGGGACGCTGGCGCGTGCGATCGCGGTGCGCCTGTTGCAACTGCTCGGCCGTCGCCTGAATGGGAACGCCCAAGATCCGATAGTAGTCGAGCGGAATCAGCACGGTTGACTTCCCCAGCGTGCGAATACTCTATCTATGGTAATGCGTAATGGGTCATTGGTCATTGGAAATCGATCGGAGCGGCCCCTGCCCGTTTCCTCGCTTTGTAACCTTCAGCCGGATCGAAGATATGGCAATGTCCCGCGCGGAGTTCTAAAAATAGGGACTCAGCATTTAAGATTAAATCCTCATCTGTTAAGGATGGAATCCGATCGACTGACAAAAGTTCCCGGTGTAGGTTGGGTTGAAGCATAAAACCCAACAAGCGCAACTCATCTCGTTGAGACGCATTTAGAAATTCTACAGTTACGGGGTGTCCTAACTGGCCGTAGCTGACAATAATTCCACCAGGTTCGGCGATCGCGTTAACTGGAGGATCGTCTTTCAAGACCAACATCAGAACATCTGCGTCGGGACTGTACTGGATTTTCATAGACTTCTCTCTTAGTTGGATTTGATGGATTTAGTTCGATCGACGGAGGAATTTCTTTCCCAGAAGACTCCATCGGTATAGCCTTGAATGTTTGGATTATTGCGAGCAATTTCCAGGCGCTTCAGTGACCAGCAACAGTATTCTCGATTGAGTTCGATACCGCAAAAATGTCGATCGAGCTTGCGAGACACAACCGCACTCGTCCCACTTCCTAAAAACGGATCGAATACGAGATCGCCTTCTTTAGAACTGGCTAAAATAAGTTTTGCTAAGAGTTTTTCCGGCTTTTGTGTGGGATGGTTTGTATTTTCAGGCATCGACCAAAACGGAATCGTAATATCCGTCCAAATGTTAGACGGATGAGTGAGGCGAAAGTTACCATCCTCTTCTTCTTGCCAATCTTTGGGTTTTCCATTAACTTTATAAGGAGCAATGACTTTTTTCTTCAATTTTACCGCTTCTACATCAAAATAGTAGTCGTTTGATACCGTGCAAAACCAAATATCTTCTGTGTTGTTCTTCCAGTTTTTTTTCGCACCGCGTCCCTTGTCGCGTTCCCAAGTTATCCGGTTGCGGATGTAGAAATTATCTTCTAAAATAGGAGCGATAAGGATAGAGGTTTGCCAGTCGGAGCAGACATAAACGGTCGCATTGGGTTTTAGGGTTGGCTTCAAGAGCGCGATCGCTTGTCCGAACCAGTGTTGGTAATCTTCTTTTTCTTTGGCTTTGAACAGATGTCCGTTATAATTTTTGGAAAGGTTGTAGGGGGGATCGAGAATTAATAGATCGACAAACTGTGAAGGGAAGAACGCGATCGCTTCAAATATATCGGCACAAATAACTCGATCTTCAATCTCATCTTGACGCAGGGGACGATCGACCCGTAGTAAGTCGGCTGACAAGCGATCGATTTCCGCTTCAGTACAAGCGAGGGTTCGATTTCTTGGTGCTTTTTGCTTCATTTTTTAATACTACAGAACTGTTAGATAAGTATCTTTTCCTCGTTGGGGGAGAACGTGCAAACGTTGGTTTGGCAAATCCAATTCAATCCCTAATGCTTCTAGAACTAATACGCCAATGAGAGGATCCGAACCTTCAGGAAGTTCGATGCAGTTGAACATATCTTCTTGTCCTTGTAAAGAGAGGAGAACATTGTTAAACAGTCGCGATTTTGTAACTCCCGTCGCAATTTTAACATCAATCTCTTGTATGAATGGAAGTCCGAGTTGGTGAATGACATTCGACGGTAAACACAGGCGAGTTGCACCCGTATCGATAAGTGCATTTTCTAAGGTTAGAGAACGAACTTCACCATTAGGGAGGAAACCGCGATCGGCTAAAATGCGATCGATCTGGTTCGTGACTCGTACAGTTGCAGTAATTTTACCCATTGTTGTTTTGTCCGTCGATCTCAGATCGGGGTGTTACAAACATTTTACCACGTCTGCTCCTGGAAAATTCACGATTGATTTTCGCGAACTTCCATCCCCAGTAGTCGTCCTTCGATGGGTTCGTATTCATCCTCTAAAAGCCACAATTGTGCTTGTTCGTAGTTGTTGCAGTTTTTTATCTGTTTGTAACCTTCAGCCGGATCGAGTATATGGCAATGTCCCGCGCGATCGCCAAGTAATAGTAAAATGTAGGGTGGCGACTGCATCGGATCGACCCAAACTTCCAGGAAGTTCCAATTATCCTTTACTGGGTCGAGTTCGGGGGATAGGATGGTATCGGTCGTTTGCATCGATTTTTACCTCACCGTAGAACAAGGGAATTTTAGAACCATTAGGATCTACTCTAAAGCCGATCGGATCGGGAAAAAATAAGCCATAACGTTCGTAATTGCGAATCGTCCCTGTATATTCACCTCTCTCGATAATAGCACGTACAACCTGGAACATGACTTCTTCGCTAGCGAAAACATGAGCCGATCGTCCCTTTCTCAGAAGTCTTTGCACTTGTGGAGTGTCGGGTAAGTGCTTTGGAAAATGTCTGCGATCGAGGAAAATGTCTCGTTGAATTCCACTCATCGCATTCGCGTCTCGAAAGCGAGACAGGCTTTGATATCTTCTGAGGTGAGTTCGGAAAAGTCTTCCAAAATCTCCGCCTCAGTCATCCCACCTGCGAGATATTCTAGGATATCGTAGACCGTAATCCGCATTCCGCGAATACATGGCTTTCCGCTACGTTTCCCCGGTGCGATCGTGATGATGTCTTGGTCGTTCATACTGCGATAGTCGAACAGTGCGATTCTGGCTAGCTCTATTATTGCACGAGTGGAGTGACTCTGGACAAGCGCGATCGCTTCTGGTACAGTTGAGATAGAGTTAAGGAGCGATCGAGAATGACAAGTTCCGTTAAAGACGAAGCTCGCAAATTGGTCGATGGTTTGCCAGAACAAGCAACTTGGGACGATCTCATGTATGCGATTTACCTTCGCCAAAGCGTCGAAGCTGGACTCGCCGACAGCCAAGCGGGTAAAGTTGTTTCGGTGAAAGAAGTCCGCAAACGGTTTGGGTTGTCAGAGTGAAAGTTTATTGGACAGAGAACCCGATATCGATATATTGTGGGGTTAGCTTTAATTACTTGACAATGTATATTTTTGTGTTATAATTTAGAGTTAACAAATATGAGTGGTGACAAAAATCTATGGCTTATCTATACACCCCTGAATTTATCCAAGCTCAAAAAAAGCGTTATGGAGATCTTAAAAAAGGTGAAAAAATTCCTAATGGAGCTTCTATAGCTCTCAGTGATGCTTGTCAACACAAAAGAGAAGAAATAGAAGAAATGCTATCTAGATTATCTGCGAACGATCGAGAGCAGATAACGATCAGGTTAATGAATGATAAAGAATTTGAATCTACCTACAATGAGTTAGTTGTTGGTTTTTGGCTAAACAGCCTTGGCTATCATGTTGAATACGAGAAGAACATACAAGGACTAACTCCTGATTGGTATGTTAGTCATCATAATGAAAAAATTAAATGCTGTAATTTGGGCAGATCTCTCACTTTGGGGGAGAATGGATCTTAGGAACTTACCCATGTCAGTTATATATAATCCCTGGGCAATTCGAGAATTGCCAGAGAACATATTTTTCGAGAACTTTTGCTCGTTGGATAAATTATTGCCCTAAACAATAATAGTTCTAGCTAGTTTCAACCCTTAAATAACTATCGCTAGGTTGAAAGATGTCTCGTTGAGACGCATTTAGAAATTCCACAGTTACAGGTTCTCCAGATTCACCGTAGCTGACGATAATCCCGCCGGGTTCGGCGATCGCGTTTACCGGAGGATCGTCTTTCAAAATCAACATTAGAACATCTGCGTCGGGACTGTATTGAATTTTCATGGTGTTTCCTCCTGCCAGTATCGTCGGACTTGATTCGTCCAGTACAGAGTCACGATCGTTCGTCTGAGTCCAGTTTCCGCGTACATAACGCGCAGCAAACCATTTCCTCTTCTCAATTGGGCTACGAGAATATTGCCTTCACCAACAATTTGTTCCGGGTTGGTCAAGACTGCTTCAACTTCCTCGCGGGTGATGCCAAGCCGATCTTGCCATTGCCGTTGACGATCGTCTGCGTGTCTTGTCCAAACAATTTCCATTCCTAGATTAACAGACACAACACCTTATAATAATAGACGATCGCGCCTACAGACCCAATCGCATGACCGTTACTCCCATCGCCCCCAACACCCAACAACCCGATCGCCTCGGCCGCTTCGGCCAGTTCGGTGGCAAATACGTCCCCGAAACCCTGATGCCCGCCCTAACCGAACTCGAGGCCGCCTTCGCCCGATATCGCGACGACGCAGACTTCCAAGCCGAACTCGACGATCTGCTGCGCGACTACGTGGGCCGATCGTCCCCCCTCTACTACGCCAGTCGCCTCAGCGAGTCCTACCAACAAAATGGCAAGGGGCCGCACATTTACCTGAAACGGGAAGACCTCAACCACACTGGGGCCCACAAAATCAACAACGCCCTGGCCCAAGCCCTCCTGGCCAAACGCATGGGCAAACAGCGTATCATTGCCGAAACAGGGGCCGGACAGCATGGCGTGGCCACCGCCACCGCCTGCGCCCGCTTCGGACTCGAATGCGTCGTGTACATGGGCGTACAGGACATGGAACGCCAAGCCCTGAACGTGATTCGCATGAAGCTGTTAGGGGCCACTGTCGCCCCCGTCGAAGCCGGAACCGGAACCCTCAAAGATGCCACCTCCGAAGCCATTCGCGACTGGGTGACGAACGTGGAAACCACCCACTACATTCTCGGTTCGGTGGCGGGGCCGCATCCGTACCCGATGATGGTACGGGAGTTTCATCGGGTTATTGGTCAGGAAACGCGCCTTCAGTGTGAGGAAAAATGGGGCGGTTTGCCCGATGTGTTGCTGGCTTGCGTGGGGGGCGGATCTAACGCGATCGGCTTGTTTTACGACTTTTTAGGCGATGCGTCTATCCGACTCATTGGCGTGGAAGCGGCGGGAGAAGGTGCGGATTCGCACAAGCACGCGGCGACGCTGACGCGGGGGCGCGTGGGCGTACTGCACGGGGCCATGAGTTATTTATTACAAGACGAAGACGGTCAAGTGCAAGAGGCGCACTCGATTAGTGCGGGGTTGGACTATCCCGGTGTGGGGCCGGAACACAGTTATTTAAAAGAGACCGGACGGGTAGAATATTACAGTGTCACGGACGCGCAGGCGTTGGACGCATTTCAACGGTTGTCGGAGTTGGAAGGCATTATTCCGGCGTTGGAAACTGCACACGCGATCGCTTATTTAGACACCCTTTGCCCGCAGTTAGAGGACGGAACTCGTATCGTCATCAACTGTTCGGGACGGGGTGACAAAGATGTGGCGACCGCAGCCAAGGCGCTTTTCAAGTAGGGGCGAAGCATTCACACCGAAAAAGGGAGAAAAAGTTCATCAACTAGAAGGTGAATGCTTCGCCCTCTCAACAGAGAAACGAGGCAAACCCAAACAACCGCAATCGATCGCGCAGGAAAGGGCAAACACCGTTTGCCCCTACAGATTAACTCAAAATGGGAAAAACATTACTTCGATCGCTCCTTATTTTAGCCGGACTCTGGCTTGCGTCCGGTGCGATCGCCTATTTTGTAGCCGAAGGACTGTGGTTCGACGAGGTAGAGTATTTTAATGTATTTCTCGTGCGAGTCAAGACAGAAATCGGCATCTGGGCGGCAACGTTGGGGGTCAGTTTTGCTTTTTTGGGAGTGAATTTTGCCTTAAGCGATCGCTGTAAATATGGTGCGGAACATCCCGTTTGGGAACAGATGGTCGATCGTCCCCTCTCCCAAAAAACACCCAATTCTCGGCGGCGATCGACTTATCTTTCTCGCCGTCGCCTGCGTCGCATCAATACACCTCTTCCTCTATTTCGGACTCCCAAACCCATTACCCCGTCTTTGGGATTAAACGGACTGTTAGGACTAGCCATTGCCCTAGGCACTATGGCCAGTGTTATCGTGTTTCATTATACCCAAGTCGCGGTTGATTTGTGGCGACCGGATTTTAATTATGCCAAACTTTTACCCACCGTTCCTCCCCGTCTCGACTGGTGGCAAATGTGGGATATTCTCAGAGTCATTCCCGAGGATCCGGTGCGGTTAGTGTTAATTGGAGGGACGATCGCGGCGATTTTATTTTTCCCAGAATTGGTGTTGAGGACAATGGCGGTTATCCTCAGTGTTAGCTTTGCTGTCAGCTTGTCAGCCTACTGGCCGAAAGTTTTACAATTTGCCAACGCAACCCCATTTCGAGAAATCGACCCGCAGTACAAACTCGATATTGGCTTTTATATCTTCAAGTTACCAATTTGGGAACTGCTGGAGTTTTGGTCGGTGGGATTATTTGGGTTTAGCGTGGCTGCTATTTCTTTATGTTACCTGCTTTCAGGAAAAGCCATCGAACATGGCAAATTTCCTGGTCTGACCCTTAACCAACAACGACATTTATACGCTTTAGGCGGCTTGGGAATGCTGGCGGTAGGTTTAAGCTATTGGATGCAGCATTTTGAGCTTTTATATTCTCCGCGAGGGGTGACTTACGGGGCCAGTTTTACCGATGTCAACGTGCAACTTCCCGCCAACTTGCTGCTGTTCGGACTGGCGATCGCCATTGCCATTCTACTTCTGTTTCGGGCAGTATTCGGTATTTCTGGAGACACCTCCAGGAAACCCAAATCTCTCCTCGATCGCCTGCGATATCCTTTCGTTCGACCCCCTTATGCCCTAGTTTCGTATGTCGCTTTGGTGGCGATCGTCGGTTTTCTTGTTCCCGCGATCGTACAAGGTGTGGTCGTCCAACCCAACGAAATTGACTTAGAAACTCCCTACATTCGCCGCAGTCTTCAGTTAACTCGGCAGGGATTCGATTTAAACGCGATTGAAGTGGTGGATTTCAACCCCAAAGCCAACCTGACCATTGAAGATATTGAAGCCAACGATTTTACCATCAATAACGTGCGCTTGTGGGATCGCACCCCTTTGTTACAAACCAATCGCCAACTGCAACAAATTCGCTTGTATTATAAATTTCTCAATGCGGATATCGATCGCTATCGCTTGTTTCGATCGCCGACACCGGAAAATCCCAACCCTTCTGAAAAGCGACAAGTGATTCTTTCAGCACGCGAATTAGATTACGATTCTGTCGCCCCCGATGCCAAAACTTGGGTCAACGAACACCTGGTTTACACTCACGGTTACGGCTTTACCATGAGTCCGGTAAATACCGCCGCCCCTAGCGGACTTCCCGAATACTATGTTAAAGGAATTGCCACAGATGTCGATCGCCTCGACGATAGTCCCGTCCAAGTCAGCGACGAACGCATTCGCGCCAGCATTCCCATTGGCAAACCGCGTATTTATTACGGAGAATTAACTAACACCTATGTCATGACTTCTTCTAACGTCCAAGAATTGGACTATCCGCGAGGTGACGATAACGTTTACAACACCTACGACGGTTCTGGCGGCATTTCTGTAGGTCAATTTTGGCGGCGATGGATTTTTGCCCGCTATCTCAACGACTGGCGAATGCTGTTTACCGACAACTTTACCGCCGATACGAAACTGTTATTTCGCCGCAATGTTGCTGCCCGAGTGCGGGCGATCGCGCCTTTTTTACGCTTCGATAACGATCCCTATTTAGTCATCGCCGATGCAGATTTTAACGACGATCGCGATCCCACTGGCAAGCGAGATCGTCTGTATTGGATTATCGACGCTTATACCACTAGCGATGCCTATCCCTATTCCGATCCGGGCAACTATCCCTTTAACTATATCCGCAATTCCGTAAAAACGGTTGTCGATGCCTATAACGGTTCGGTACGCTTTTACGTCGCCAACGAAACCGATCCCATCGTTCGCACCCTCGAAAAAATCTTCCCTGGCACGTTTCAACCCCTAGCCTACTTACCGCCAACCTTGCGAGCTCATATTCGCTATCCAGTAGACCTATTCAACGCTCAATCGGATCAATTACTATCCTATCACATGACCGATGCTCGCGTGTTTTACAACCGCGAAGATCAGTGGGAAGTTTCAACGGAAATCTATCGCGACGAACCCCAAGAAGTCGAACCCTATTACTTAATTATGAAGCTACCGACGGCAGCATCGGAAGAGTTTGTGCTGCTGCATCCATTTACCCCCGTTCGCCGCAACAATATGATTGCTTGGCTCGCCGGACGCTCCGACGGGCGCAATTATGGTAAGATGATTTTGTACAAGTTCCCCAAACAGGAGTTAATTTACGGACCCAGGCAAATCGAAGCCCGTATCAACCAAGATCCGATTATTTCTCAGCAGTTATCCCTATGGAACCAACGGGGATCTCGCGTGATTCAAGGTAATTTGTTGGTGATTCCCATCGAGGAATCGCTGCTGTATGTCGAACCCATTTACCTGAAAGCCGAACAAGATAGCTTACCCACCTTGACGCGAGTAGTGGTGGCGTATGCGAACCAAATTGCCATGGCCCCAACCTTACGAGAATCGCTAAATGCTATTTTCTTAGGAGGAGG
>CAKZKB010000605.1 GCA_937121005.1 uncultured cyanobacterium
GCCGTTAGGATTGAGTAAAAATAAGTTTCCTGGAGCCGCGATCGTCCCTTCAATGCTAGAAATATTGTCACCTGTGACGCGAGCAAAAATGGTTTGCACCAGAGGCGAACTGTTAAAAAACGCTGTCGTTTCCAGGGGAACGGAAAAACTTGCAAAGCTGTGGAACAGATTCGATCCGGCCGCCGTCCCGCCATCAATGACAAAAATGTTGTCATTGGGAACGACAATCGAGTTTTGAGGTAAACTTGTATCGGGGACGATTTGGGCTGCAAGAGGGGAAGCCGCGATCGCTAATAAAACTGTAACGGATAAAGACGAACAAAGGCCATAGAAGTTTGCCATCGCCAGCCAGACTAAAACGCAATCTTTCTTTGTATGCTACTCTACTCAGACCGCGATCGACAACTCAGCTTTCAGTTACGATCCGAATAGGACTTCGATCGCACGGTTTTTAGTCGTTCGTGTCCGAGAAGACGAGTTTCGTTTCCGTCCCGGCCATGGGGCCGCCATCTCGCGGTAGTATGCGTTTGCCCTGGGAGTTTGTCCCTAGTGCTTGACGCGACGCTCGATCGCAGACAATATAGATAAGTCCGGGCTAGCGTGTGTCGCGGGTCAAAACCTTGTACACTTGTACTGCACCCTCGGCTCGATCGCATTTCTACCGGATGGCCTTCGCGCCCACGTTCTTCGCATACCTGGCTTCATAATGACCTCAAACAGTCAAACCGCGCCGAACGAACATCACCCCAACTCGGGTGGCGACCCCCAGTTTCCCTTGGCGGTCGATCGCGCTAACCCGTTCGGAATGGCGGGGGTACAGGGAAATCAACCAGGCGGGACGATCGAGCCGGGGGAAGATCCAAGGAGTGACGACATCGTGCCTAGCAGCGTCGCAAAAATTAAAGTGATCGGGGTTGGCGGTGGCGGCGGTAATGCCGTCAACCGCATGGTAGCGGCAGATATGCCGGGAATCGAGTTTTGGTCGGTGAACACCGACGCGCAAACCCTCACCCAGTCTTCGGCCCCCAAATGCCTGCAAATCGGACAAAAACTCACCCGCGGCCTGGGGGCGGGGGGCAATCCAGCCATCGGCCAAAAAGCGGCCGAAGAATGTCGCGACGAACTAGCCGCGGCCATCGAAAATGCCGATCTCGTGTTTATCACGGCCGGGATGGGGGGCGGCACGGGAACGGGGGCAGCCCCGATCGTCGCCGAACTGGCCAAAGAAGCCGGTGCCCTGACAGTGGGCATCGTCACCCGCCCGTTTATGTTTGAAGGGCGGCGGCGGGCCGAACAGGCCAAACAGGGCTTAGAAGCCCTGCAAGGGCGCGTCGATACCCTAATCGTGATTCCCAACGACAAGCTGCTAGCGGTGATTCCCGACCAAACCCCCGTACAGGATGCGTTTCGCTACGCTGACGAAATTCTGCGCCAGGGGGTGCAGGGGATCTCGGATATTATTACCATTCCCGGCCTGGTGAACGTGGACTTTGCCGATATCCGGGCGGTGATGGCCGATGCGGGTTCGGCGATGATGGGGATCGGTGTCGGTTCGGGCAAGTCGCGGGCCCGAGAGGCGGCCTTGGCGGCCATTTCTTCGCCGTTGCTAGAAGGTTCGGTAGAAGGGGCCAAAGGCGTGGTCTTCAACATTACCGGGGGCGAGGATCTGACCTTGCACGAGGTGAATGCGGCCGCCGAGACCATCTACGAGGTGGTCGATCCCGATGCCAATATTATTTTTGGGGCCGTGGTGGACAATTCTCTGCAAGGGGATATCAAGATGACGGCGATCGCCACTGGGTTCGATATCGATTTGTCCAGTTCGCCAACGCGATCGACCAACGTCCAGCGTCCCCTCAACGAACCGGGACGATCGCTCGGGGTCGAAGCCGACAAGCGATCGGGTTTGGGTCTCGATATCCCAGAATTTCTCCAGCGTCGGCGGTTCCGGGAGTAGCGGCGAGGGAATTTCCCCCATTGTTGGTTAAATGAGCCTCGTTGACAATCGATGAGGTCATCTTTTTTGGCCTCTATCTATCTTCCGATAGTTATCTCCTAGCGGTCGTTCTGTTAAAATCCGTACTATCTAATAGATTATGACTTTTAAATGACGATGACAGAAGCATTTCTACTTTCTCGAATCCTGTTGCAATTTGGGGATGCAGACGAAGACTTACTCACCGATCTATCGGCGGCGGCGAGGACTCCCGATGGCAGTTTGTGGGTGGGTTCCGACGAATTGCTAACCCTCGAGCGCCTCTCGCCTCTGGAACCGGGCATTTACGGCAACCACCAACCCTTTTTCATTGGAAATTTTGTCGATCTGTTTGACGATGATGATGAAATTGATATTGAAGGAATGGATTACAACGATGGCTATTTGTGGTTAACGGGATCTCACAGCACGAAGCGCAACAAACCGAAAGGGAAAAAGGCGAAAAAAGATATCCGTCGGCTGACAGAAATTAAAACCGATCTCAATCGCTATTTGCTGGCGCGAATTCCGATTATCAACGGCAATCCATTTCGCGAGTGCACCGATCCGCAAGATCTCGATCGCAAACTGACTGCGGCATCCTTAGCCAAAACAGATGAATTTAATGTTTTGTTTGAAACGCTCAAATCCGACCCGCATTTAGGTCCGTTCGTGGCTAACAATATCCCATCTAAAGATAATGGTTTGGATATTGAAGGACTGGCGGTGAAGGGCGATCGCGTCTTTTTGGGCTTGCGCGGCCCGGTATTGCGCGGTTGGGCTGTTATTCTGGAATTTGAGGTGTATGAATCGGAACCCGGCGTTTTGCACCTCAAAGAAATTGGCGAAAACGATCGCGTTTACAAGAAACACTTTGTCGATCTCGACGGTTTGGGAATCCGAGAGTTAGCCTTTTGGGACGATAATTTAATCGTGCTGGCCGGGCCGACAATGGATTTAGATGGAGCCATGCGCGTCTTTTGTTTGCGCGATATTTTGGATTCGGACGAACAACAGTTACTCGATCGCGATTCTAAAAAACTATCGGCGTTATTTGACTTCCCCTATCGCGTGGGGTGCGATCGCGCTGAAGGCTTGGCGATCGTCCCTTGTTTGAACTACGAAAAAGCGCTATTTGTCGTCTACGATTCTCCCCATGCTAACCGTATGGTGGGGAAAGATGCAATTTTTGCTGATGTCTATCGATTGCCCGATTGCGATTGATTAACCCCGACTGAGGCGCAACGCGCACCATTTTCGCCACAAAATTTGTTGCCACGATCGCGATTGCAATTGCCATTGTTGTGCCAACTGTGAGAAAATGTCGTCGGCGACTCCACTAAAAGCAGCGATCGCGTCCATTTTCAGTCGATTTTGCTTCGCGAATGCTAGGACTTTTACCACTTCGGCAGCCCGATTCCCGGTGGCGCTAGCCCCAACAATGCGTCCGTCGGGGTGCAACAACAGTTTCACAAATCCTCTAGCGGTGGGAATTTCGCTATTTTCAATAGGCGAATCAAATGCTTTTAATACTACCAAGCGATCGCCCCATCTGCGCCGGGCGCGGACTTCGCTATCTCCTACTCTGGCAAGAGTGGGAACATTTGTCACTACCAAAGGCAAGTTGTCGTAGCGGACGGGAAAAATGGGGAAAAAGAGGGCATTTTTGACTGCGATCGCGGCTTCGTAGCGAGCAATTTCGGGCAAGGGATACCCCCCCAACCATTCGCCAATGGTGTAAATTTGTGGGTGACATCGCAGGCGATCGTCGGTGCTTCCACGTTCGACAACGGCATTCAAACCGAAGCGATCGCCATTGGCAATGCCTTCGGTGGCCAAAACGAGAACATCCGCATCAATGGCATTGTTGCCCGCTTGTACCCAAGTTTGCCCTTGAATTTGTTTGACTTGTACGACGGGTTGACCTTCGATAATGCGAACGCCGCCTGCTTCTAAAATCGCCCGTACCCACCGGGCAACTTCGGCATCTTCGGCGGGTAACAGGCGATCGCCCCCAGTCACTAACGTCACCCGCAAGCCCAACTCGCATAGGGCGGCCACCCGTTCCACAATGGCAGGCGTATTGCCAATGACGGTCAGGGTTTCGGGCAAGCGATCGCCCTCAAACAGTTTGCCAATGGTGCGATCGCTGAGGTGAGGCGTGGCGGACAAGCCTTCGATGTCGGGCATGACGCGATCGCAGGCTGCCGCGATAATATACGATCGAGCACTCAGACTGCGGTTGCCAACGGCAAAGTGTAACCCGTCGCTATTTCTAAATTCCCCGTTGTCTTGAATAACGTCAACGCCGCGAATAGCTAACACCGCCAGCGACAGAGACGATCGATCGCGATCGAGTCCGGCGACGGCCGTTTCTCGGGCGCGGTCATATTCGGTCATGGGATCGAAGTCTTCGCAACGCGATCGGGCTGCTAAAATCGCGATCGCCGCCCCGTCCACGCGAAAACGGCGATCGAACTCGGTTTCAGGTTCGACCAACGCCACTCGCGCCCCATGGCCAGCCGCCGTCAGGGCCGCATATCTCCCGGCTTCCGTACCGCCAATGACAACCAGATCGTACATAACTTTTCAACGCAACAACGCATCAACGAGCAACGAACAACGATTGGGTTTTTGGAGAGGTACGAGGTTCGAGGTTCTATTCTCCCCAATCCCCTAATCCCCCAATCCCCCAATCCCCCAATCCCCTAAATCTAATTTACGCCAACTTTTGCCAGTGCGGTCGCGAGGCGGTGGTTGTCGGCGGGAGATTTGACGGCGACTCGGAAGTAGCGATCGCCGAGTTCGGGGAAGCTGAGACAGTCGCGAATCAAAATGCGGTGCTGTTTTAGCAAGTTCTCCTGGAGTTGCGGGGCGGATCGGTGGGTTTCCACCAGCAAGAAATTAGCCGCACCGGGCAACGGCCGCAAGAAGGATAAGTCGGTTAACTCCCGGTACAGTTGGGCGCGAGCGGGTTCTAGCCAGGCCAGAGTTTTTTGGTGAAACTCGGTGTCGCCCAGCAGGGCCGGCACGATCGCGGCGGCCAGGGCGTTGACGGGCCAGGGATCGCGCCACTGCTGCCAGCGTTGCAGGCGATGGGGATGGCCGATCGCGTAACCGAGGCGCAACCCCGGTACGCTGTAAAATTTGGTCAGCGATCGCACTACAACCAGGTTGTCGAACTGTGCGACAAACGGAACCAAGCTGTACGGTGCGGTGTCGGGAAGAAAATCCATAAAGGCTTCATCGACAACGACTAACGCAAACCGTTCGACGAGGGGCAGCAGTTCCGCGATCGTCCACCCGGCCCCAGTGGGGTTGTGGGGATTGTTCAGCAGCAAGGCGCAGCGAGACGGATCGCCCAGTTGCGTCTCAAAATCGGGCAAGAGAACGCGATCGCCCTCCAGGGACAACCGACAGCGCACCGTTTTCGCCCCGAAGGACTTCAAGGCGCGATCGTAGTCAGCAAAGGCGGGAACCGCCAGCCCGACAGCATCCCACCGGGACAGATCGCGCCCCGCCCAGGTCAACAGTTCGGCAGCCCCGTTGCCCGGTAAAATCCACTCGGCCGGTACGCCGCAAACCTCGGCCAGAACTTGTCGCAGGTGGCGGCTATCGGGATCGGGATAGGCCCGTACCGACTGCCAAGCCCGAGCGATCGCGTCCCAAGCCGAGGGGGGCGGCCCCAACGGATTGATACTCGCGGAAAAGTCGAGGATATCCGTTGGTTGGCAGCCCGCGATCGCGGCAGCCCAAGCCAAGTTACCGCCATGAGTCGGTCGGCGCACCTGCAAGGAGTCGGCAGCTTTAGGCGGTCTCCTCTTTGGGCGGGGCCACTTTTTCCTTAAACAACTTCCCGGCCGAGAATGCCGGAACCGTCGTCGCCGGAATCAAGATTTTGGTTTTGGTTTTCGGGTTGAGCCCTTCACGCGCTTTACGCTGCCTGGGCTCGAAGGATCCAAAACCGACAAGGGTGACTTTTTGCCCGTCGGCAACGGCTTCCATAATCGTTTCTAAAGCCGCCGAAATCACCGCGTCCGCTTGTTTTTTCGTCACGTCGGCTTTTTCGGCCACCTTGTCTACGAGGTCTCCTTTATTCATTCAAAATGCTCCTGTCACTGACGGTAGAGGGAGGGAGACGGGCGCTTCTGGCCGCTTAACGGCTGAAACTCCCATCCCTCCAAAGTTTTACTGACTTATTCTAATGGTTGCTTGGCAATATGGATCGCCCAAATTTGAGAATTTATCTCGATTTCAGGATTTCGCGGCTGTTTAGCTGGGGGTAGGGGTCAACGGCGTTGACCCTTCCTCGCTGAATTGGGGAAAATGGTATAAGGCTACCAACCCAATGGGTTTGGGCGAATGCCATTCGCCCCTACATATCACTGTCCGTAGTAGTAGTTTTGCTGCTGTTGCAGCATCTCCCGCGCTTCCGGGCCGGGGGTATAGCCGTAACCGAAGGTGGAGAGCTCGTCGTCGAGCAGAACGTTGGGGGTCAGCAGCACGATCACCTCTTGGCGTTGGTTCTGG
>CAKZKB010000606.1 GCA_937121005.1 uncultured cyanobacterium
TCCCCGTGCTCGCCTTGTGAAACGCCGAATGACCCGTCGAGTTGGCGGTTGACGGGTTTGGGACGCTTGGGAACGTTCAGTTGGATCTCGTGGGGGGAAAGGCGTTCGATGAGGCGCAGGTAATTCGCTTTTTGGGTGTCGTTCCACTCCCAAAGCAGCATGGTTTGGATGTCGAGTTTTCCGGTATAATTTTGGCTAAACTCGGCCATGCCTTGCCAAATCGCATCCCAATTCAAGTTTGCATCGGGACGGTTGACGCGGCGCAGTTCGTCGGGGGAGGTGGCATCAATTTTGAGCGCCACGCGATCGGCGATCGCGAGTTCGTTTCGTACCTGCGCGTCGGCGAGTAACGTGCCGTTGGTGAGGACAACGGTGGGTTTTTGAGCGATATTTTTAATCTGGGTGAGAATGTCGCCTAAATTGAGGGCGAGAGTGGGTTCGCCACTACCGCTTAGGGTGACAACATCGACCTCGAAGGGGGCGAAGTCTTGTAAGTCGGAAACGAGGCGATCGGTGGGGATAAAAACTTGCCGATCGCTGGTGACTTTTTCGATCGCGCCGAGTTGACAGTAGACGCAATCAAACGAACAAGTCGAAATTTGCCCGACCGGATCGATACCGAGCGAGCGTCCGTAGCGCCAAGATGCGACCGGGCCGTAGACTGTTTTAAACTCTGTTGTAGTTGGCATTGACATCGCCAGTCGATTGTCATTTTCATTGTAGCAGAGTTTCGCGATCGCCAACAAGAGTCAGTCGCTTCGCTCCAATTCGTCTTGAAAAGTTTGGGTAAGGATTCAAGTCGATGGTAATATATTGCCATATCAGCTTGGTTAGTGGCTTGCCCTGCTTGCACTGAGCTTGTCGAAGCGAGCTCGATGAGAAAGGCTATCTCAACCCTTGCTTTTGCAAAACAGCACTTACCCAAGTCGCATCGTTTTCCGCTAATGGGGGAATGGGTTCGCGACTGTAATCAATTTTTAAGTCGTAGCCGCCAACATCATAGATATTGTTCAACAAAGTTTGTATATCGATAAGAATCTCATCATCTTCAGATCGCAATGGGAAGAGAAAAGAAGAGATCGGATTTTGCAGGTTAAAAGCATACAAGTCAGCTTGAGGTCGTTGCTGAGCGCGACTCACTAAAATGCGATAGTGGTTGTTAATTCCTTTGTTTATAATTGGCATTGATTCTCCCGATCGCAGCAAATCGATTTCTACAAGATTTGTGCTGCTGCCGAAAATGCGTTCCCGTTTGGCAAGATAAATGTCTCGTCCTTTTCCCGATCGCTTGTTTGCGGGGGATGAAATCTCTAACGCTGTGACAACTTCTCGGGTTGCCACTTCTCTAATTTCTAAATATCCTTGCCGAACCGTTATCGGCATCGGTAAAGTAACGGTTATTGGTTCGGTTGGGGATGCGATTGCAGCAGCTTGAGACGTTGGCAAATTTTCGGCTCGACCTCTTTTCCAGATTGCCGACACATCGGGAATTCCCACTAACAAAGCGCGATCGTCGCTAGTTTCGTACATTCGCACTTCTAGGGAAACTGAGTATTTAGGACGCAATCGAACAGATAAGAAGTCGGCGATCGCGACAATGAGTCGATGATGAACTCCAGGCCACAGTTCTGGATGTTCTAAATACGGATCCATACCGGGAAAAGGCGATGGCATAAGTGGTTTAGAGAGATAGTTTGGATGTGGTAGAGTGAAGCATTGCCCGATCTGCGATACGATCGTCCTCGAACGCCTCACAGGTTGAGAATGTCTAAAACTGCTGATATTGGTAGCAAGCGTTTGATTGGTTTGAACCCCGATCGCTGGGTAGAATGGGTGACAGCCATGCCCGACCTTCAGTATATTGGCATGGAGTCTACCAGTCTAGAATGGGTCAGCCGCCAGACGGATGTTTTGTTAAGGGTGCGATCGCCCCAACGAGGAGAATTTTTAGTTGTCAACGAGTTACAACTGTACTATAATAATCGAATGCCCAGGCGAATGCAAGCCTACGCTGCCCTAGCAGAAGAGAAGTACCAACGTCCCGTCTATCCCGTGTTGGTGAATCTCCTGCAACCCCCAAAAGGGCGATCGATCCCCACTCGTTACGAGTCCGAGTTTGGAGGGATGAAAGCCCTGCGGGAGTACAAGGTTATTAACCTGTGGGAAGTGGACGTTCAAACTATTCTCGATACGCCCGTTCGCCCGTTGATTCCTTTTGTGCCATTATTTCGAGGTGGAAACGACGAGTTCAGGATCCGAGAAGCCCTGGGGATGTTGAGATCCGACGAACAGTTGCAAGACTTCGAGACATTGCTCGGTTTTTTTGCTACATTTGTATTAGACAGCACTCTCGTCCAACAAATTTTGAGGTGGGACATGGCCGTACTGGAAGCATCGCCTTTGTATCAAGACCTAAAAAACTCTATTGTAGAGCAAGAACGCCGCGCAACGGTGGAGACTTTGATGCAGTTGCGTTTCGGGACGATCGACCCCGAACTAGAAGCGATCGTACCCAAACTGATAACCCTTCCCGTAGAAGAATTTTCCCCTTTAATTTTACAGCGATCGCGCGAAGAGTTGCTCGATCGCTTTGGGAACAATTAGAGTGCAATTGGTAAAGATGTCCCCCGATCGTGCCATGACAAACCTCACAACGACTATCCTTAACGCTGATGAATTCGATCGCTTCTGCGAACAGAATCCCGATTTGCAAGTGGAGCGAACCGCCGAAGGGGAATTAATTATTATGTCTCCATTGGGTGGAGTGAGTGGCAACCGAGAAGCAGATTTGATTGGTTTTCTTTGGTTGTGGAACCGAGAGGCTAAACTGGGAAAAGTTTTTAGTTCTGATACTATTTTCCGCTTGCCAAATGGGGGCGATCGCGCTCCTGATGCAGCTTGGATTTCAAACGATCGCTGGAATTCTCTATCTCCAGAACAGCAAGAGAAGTTTCCGCCTCTGTGTCCCGATTTTGCGATCGAACTGCGATCGCGTACTGATTCGCTGCCCTCGTTACAAAACAAAATGCGAGAATATCTGAACAGTGGGTTGCGTTTGGGATGGTTAATCGATCCGCAAGGGCAAAAAGTGGAAATTTATCGCCGCGATCTCGATGTTGAAATCGTTAAGTTGCCAGCAACTTTGTCGGGAGAGAATGTCTTACCGGGGTTTGTTCTGGATTTGCCAATTTTTTGAGTCATGGAATTGCCCCCTCGATCGTATTCCGTCGGGGCTAAGCATTGTTACTGGAAAAGAGGAGAAACGATCGCGATCGTCTGGTTTCCTTGCTTCCGATAGATGCTAAAATCGCTATCTAGCGTGAAGATCGAGCTCGAGGCGATCGTCTCTGACATCCTTACCAAACAAGCATCCGCAAACGACATGGGAACATTTTGATATCGCCGCATTAACTCGCGAATGGTTTCAACTTCGCCGTCCAATTTAAACGAAACTCGAATGTGTCCGCGACTCAGCAATCCCATAATCGCATCTTCTCCACCCTGTACTCTTCGCAACAAAAAACAGGATTCGCTAATAACAGCTTCGCAAGTCAACAAGGGAAAACTGCTCGTTTTCCAGGTTTCTACAGCCCAAGAATGAAAGCGATCGCTCCTATCTAACAAGGCAACGAGAGGGCCGGTATCGAGGATAATGTTATTGGTCATTAGTAGCCGGCCCGCGAAGATATTTTGGGTTTGTCGATAAGTCGCCAAGACCGCTATCGACGCAGCCTGCAAATTCTTTGATGACTTCTTCGGCTGAGATCGGTGGAGTTTCGGGACGATCGTCCGTAACTTGTTGATTTTTGCTTTCTAAGAATGCCACAAACTCTAACACGGTTTGCTGCTGTTGCGGGGTGAGGTTCTGGAATTTCTCGATTAAGGGATGTTGGGGGGCGATCGCTTGGGTCATGTTCGTTGTCTCTAACGCTATCTATCCATTCTACCAGATGCGTGAAAATGATTATGTAGGGGCAAACGGCGTTTGCCCAATTTTAAAGGTAGGGCTGTTATTTGTCAACTCAACCGCGATCGCAATCGGGCAACCGAACCAAAGATGCGAATGTTGAGGCTCCATAGCGATCGGCAAGATGCAGGATTTCTTCTCGCTTTTGTTGCAGCAGTTCTCTGGTTTTCATATCCGCTCCGTTAGAATAGTTAACTCGTAGGGACTAAGCATTCTCACCGGAAAAGGGACGATCGCGATGTCCATTTAGATGGAGAATGCTTCGCCCTTCCCTTCCCTATCGTTGCACATTTCGGGTATGCTGGAGGTGTAGGTTGGGTTGAAGTATGAAAAACCAACAACCATAACCGATCGGGTTAGGTATCTATCGTTATACCATTTTCCGAAAATCGTAGGGGCGATTCGCGAATCGCCCCTACTACGGATTGGGCGAATGCCATTCGCCCCTACACCGATGTTTCCTTATGTTGCATTAATTCTGGAGATTGGGATTACACATTTCGTGTAGAATGGAGGTAGAGCCTCCCAGAACGTAGCGCTCGACTAGGGACGTGACGAGGAAAAGATCTTGCCATTTGCACGGACATGGTTTATACTGAGGATATCCCTCTAAATGAGACTTCGCCGCACTGTATTTACATTTCTCAACTTCTGGTGTAGAAACCCGGCTTCTCAAAGGATAGACTCGAAATTTATAGGCGCGATCTGCCAGACATGAGTAGTAGGGTGGGCAATGCCAGCCCTTTCAAGGTGGCCTCAATATGGGCTGTTCTAGGACGAGAAATGGTCGTTTCAGGCGATTTGATGTGCAGATCTAGCCCATCAAATCGCTCCGGTTAGCGAATTTGTCGCGGCTGGGATCCCTGAAAGCCCGCTATCTCGTCGAGCACCTTGAAAGGGCTGGGTGGGCAATGCCCACCCTACTCAAAAAAATAAAAAAAGCTCGCTACGCTCGCTTTCTAGAGGGTAAAAGAGGAAAGAGGGAAAAAAGGGTAAAAGGGTTAGGAAGAGCCTGGGGGAAAGGAAATAAGGCGAAAACCGATGTAGTTGTAGCGGTTGACGCGATCGCGCCTGTTGCGGTAGGCGCAGCGACAGCAATCCGGGATGTAGTACCAGTAGCCACCGCGCAGCAGTCGTACATTATTCAAAGATTCATCGCTAGATGACCATATAGTTCCATCGTTCGGTGCGCCATGATAGTTCTCGTGCCAGGGATCGGCACACCATTCCCAAACATTCCCGTGCATATCGTACAATCCGAAAGCATTAGGGGGAAACTGTCCCACATCAGTTGTTTGTTCTCGATACTCTCCTTTCGGCCCCTCAGCGTAAGTATAATTACCATCGTAGTTCGCCAGATCCGTTGTCAGGGTTTCCCCAAAATAAAACGGCGTGGCGGTTCCAGCGCGACAGGCGTACTCCCACTCCGCTTCGCTGGGGAGGCGATAGTCTTTCCCCAACTTTTGCGAGAGTTTCTGACAAAACGCCATGGCATCGTCCCAGGATACATTTTCGACGGGACGATTTTTTCCCTTAAAACGTGAAGGGTTGTTTCCCATCACTGCTTCCCACTGCGCCTGCGTTACCAGGAATTTTGCCATAAAAAAGGCGGGCACGGTGACGCGATGTTGCGGACTTTGACTTTTGTGATACCCTTCCTCTGTTTCCGGCGATCCCATCAGGAAGGTTCCCCCCGGTATAGCCACCATATCCAAACCGATGCCATTTCCCAAGTCTTCCGTGTAGTATCTGGCTTGGTGGCTGTCTCGCCCGACCATTTTACCCTGTCGGTTGACAGTGACAGCCTGGAATTGAAAGATTTTCAGCGACGAAGAGACATCCGGTTTCGGGGGTTCGGGAAGCAGCGACAACCATTCCGCCACCGTTTGCGGACGATTTTCCGGGTTCACTTCCATTCCCGCAGCAATGGCTTCCCGGATGGCATTATCCCACCCATCGGGAATGCTAAAGGATCCGACTGCCATGCGATAGGTGACGGGAGGCGGTGCTTTCCCCGCCAGCAAGCAGTACAATGTGGCCGCGAGGGCGTAAACGTCGGTAAATTCGCCCCGATGTGCCTCTTCGTGATACTGTTCGACGGGCGCAAAAGCCGGAGTCATGCCCACTGTATGATACAGGGTCACTTCGGGAATAAATTCGCGGGCGATGCCGAAGTCGATGAGAACCGCTTCGTCGCGGCTGGCGCGTACCATGATATTTTGGGGCTTGATGTCGCGATGCAGCAGTCCTTTTTCGTGTACGACGGTTAAGGCTGCCCCAATTTGGCGAATGTAGCGAAGGGCTTGGGTTTCGCTGAGTGGTTCCCCTCTTACGCACCGTTCTAAATCCGTTCCCGCCACGTATTCCATGGCGATACAGGGGCGATCGTCGTAGTGGAAAACGTTATCAATTTGGACGATATGGGGATGGCGACAGATGGCGAGGCGCGTGGCTTCTCGCTCGAAATCTCTCTGGTAGTTGTCGCGAAATTGGGCATACTGGGGATCGTCCATCACCTCATCTTTAAGGGTTTTGATGACGATGGGGTTCCCTTTGCGGTTTTTCGCCAGGTAAGTGATACCAAAGCCACCTTTACCGAGTTGGCGATCGATGGTGTAGCGTTTCCCGTAGAGTTTCGTGCCGGATGTCCAAGCCATGAGCAGCCGCGATCGAGGTTAGGGCCATTGTAGACGATTGGCGATCCTGTAGGGGCGAACGGCGTTCGCCCAATTCCCAAAACCATCGTATTTTACCGATCGTCCCCAAATTCCATATTCGCCGATCGCCCAATTCCAACAACCATCGTATTTTGGCGATCGTTTCCAAACCGCGATCGTCGTGTCACCGAATTGGATGTTGTCCGAATGGCGATCGTGGTGTTATGGAACCCCATATTGGGCAAATTGCGATCGTCTATGTTACGGAATTGGATATCGGGCGAAACGCGATCGGGCGAACGCCGTAAACGCTGCGCGTAGGCTACGCCAAACGCCCCTACAGTTGGGTACATCGATTATAATTGAATTAATTAAAAATAACGTTTAACGTTCTATGTGCGATGGCTTACGATCCCAGAAAACATCACCGACGATCGATCCGATTGCCTCATTACGATTATGCCAGCAATGGGTTTTATTTTGTGACGATATGTGCGTACCAAAAACAATGTTTGTTTGGGGAAATTGAAAATGGGACGATGATTCTCAATGGCTGCGGTCAAATTGTAGCAGATGAATGGCAGCGATCGTCCCAAATTCGCCGCGAGATCGAACTGGATTTGTGGGTGGTGATGCCCAACCACTTTCACGGAATAGTCATCATCGATCGCCGCGATCGCGAAACCGTTATCACCCAAAAACGCGATCGTTATAGCATCCCATTCCAAAAACCGCGATCGCTGTCATCACTGGTTTCCGGTTTCAAATCTTCTGTCTCCAGACGCATCAACCAATACCGAAGAACGCCAGAACATCCAGTTTGGCAGCGCAACTACCACGAGCATATCATTCGCAACCAGCGATCGCTACAGCAAATTCGCGAATACGTGCAAAATAATCCGCAATTGTGGGACAAGGATTGTCTGAACCCCAAAAATCCATCAAAATGGTGACACAAAACCCCGTATTCGCCGATCCCCTGTAGGGGCGAATGGCATTCGCCCAATTCCCAAAACCATCGGTAAAATCCAATGGTTCCCAAACCGCGTTCGCGTAGCGTCTGCGCAGCAGAATCGTCGTGTCACCGAATTAGATGTTGTCCGAATGGTGATGGGGCGAACGCCGTTCGCCCCTACATTTGGAATTGTTTCCATTGGCGATCGTCGTGTTACCCAATTCCATCTTGGATATCGGGCAAACTGCGATCGTCTGGTTAAATGTCATTGGGATCGATATTGCGCGATCGCAAAAATGCTTCTAGATCTTTTAACCGTTGTTGGGCTCGTTCTTTTTCCTGACGTTCCCGTTCTTTCTCTTGATGGGCTCGTTCCATTTGTTCCGTTGGCGTGGGTATCCAATTCAAGGCGCGATCGTAAAACCGCAACCAAAAGCGATCGACCCCTTCATGGTTTCCTTTCCACAATCCCACACCCAATCCTAACTCTTCGATCCACAATCGACGATCGCCGATTTTTAACTCTCGATAGCGATCGCCTTCTAAATGAAAGGCTCGGAATTGACTGTCTTGGCGGTTATAAACGACATAATACGGTACTTTCAGAATTTGTTCGTACACTTCCCATTTCGTCGGATGTCCATCGGGATCGGATTCCACTTGTCCTAAGTCTTGGGCTTGGGTACTCGGAGAAAGTAACTCAACAACAATAGCCGGTTTGACTTTTTCTTGCCAGATAACGTAGCTTAACCGCAGTTCCCGTTCTTCGTACAATCGCGGTACGCCGACTACTCCAAACCAATCAGGACGCTTGTATCGGCGCGTGTTATTTTCGTCGTAATACACATTCATATCCATGGCCGAAAATACGCGATCGCGATCGTAATTACCGGGAACGAATGTCAGTCGTAGCAGTTCCGCTTGGACGGGATGGAATTGGTCGGGCAAACCCGGTTCTCCTACTTCTTCGCTGGGCAGATCGTACATTGTGGGCAGCGTTTTCTGCCGAGGATCGGATAAGTTAACCATAGGTCAGCAAACAGAGACTTTATTTTATTATACTCCTAGTTTGAAAATACTACAATCGGCTCAACGATTGGGGATCTTGTCGGGTGCGATCGGGCAAACGCCGGCGCGCCCCTACAATAGATTTAATCAGATATCTCGTCCGGTGTCGGTGGAGAATCGCGATCGCCAAACAGCCCCAACCAGGCTGGAATTACCCCGAGAATCGTCACGACAAGAGTAAGAATTGCAATCCAAACTCCTATTTGTGCCCAGCGAATCCCATCATCCGGCGTGGGTTCGGGATCGGGACTTGGCAACAAGTTTAACCAGGCTTCTACCGTCGCCGGACGCTCTTGCGGCCCGAGTTTCATACCTTCTAAAATAGCATCGTTTGTCGCATCGCTAATTTTAGCATTTATCTCTTTCGGGTCAATCAGTTTCCCCGAACCTGCGGCTCGATTCTCCGCACTCGGTGGCACTTCTCCTGTCAGTAAATTGTACAGCGTCGCTGCTAAGGAATATACATCCGTATAGGGGCCGCGCTCGCCATCGGGATAGTACAATTCAATGGGCGCGTAGCCGTCTTCTGTGGTAGACTTGACACTGGTTAAAGGATGGGCAAACCCTCGCGCCAAACCGAAGTCAATTAACACGGCTTCTGGTTTCCCCGATCGCACGACAATGTTAGCAGGTTTGACATCGCGATGAACAATTTCACATTTGTGAACCGCTTGTAATGCGCTCCCAATTTGGCGAATATAAGTGAGGGCTTCGGATTCTTCCAGTTGACGAGTGGCGCGACTTTCGAGATCGACTCCATCAATATACTGCATGGGAATACAAACGCGATCGCCTTCCCGAAACGCGCCTTTAGCACTGACAACATGAGGGTGGTTGCACTCGCTAATGCGATCGGCTTCTTCCTGGAACTTGCGTTCTAACGCTTGTCGCTTGTCTGTTGCCAAATTAGACAGCAATTCGTCGCTTGGCGTTTTGATAACCCAACGCCGAGCGCGATCGTCCCTTGCCAGATAAGTGGTTCCGTAACGACCCGAATTGAGCCGTCTTTCAATCCGATATTGACCGTTAAGCGTATCACCAATTTGCCACATAATCTGAATATCAATATTATTAGACTCCCGTAATACCATTTTTCCAAAACAGTGCTACACTTGGGATTGGGCAAACGCCGTTTGCCCCTACATTTCGATTCCCCTCTGTTGCATCAATTTTGGAAATTGGTATAAACCTGGAAATCTCAACGACAATTCTAACCGATCGTCGCGCCTCAGCCCATCTGACTGAAATGTTACAATTTCCCTGTTGCGCCTCGATACGATCGCCCTGGATCCACCCAATACCCCCGATCGCGTTAAGATATTGAGACTATGAAAATCCTCGCTCTAGCCTCCACCTTCCCCTATCCCCCCACGCGGGGCGGGACGGAAGTGAGAACCTTTAACCTGCTAAAATACTTGCAGCGCCATCACCAGGTGACAGTGCTGGCGCAGCGCGATCGCGCGGTTTCCGAAGCCGACATCGACGGCTTAAAAAGCTACGTTTCCGACGTGGTTTTGTTCCCCGAACCCCCCGATCCCGAACCCGGTTTAGTTCCCAAAGCCACCCGGTTTTTAGAATCGCTGCTTACCGCCACCCCCGCCAACGTTTGGCATCACTATTGCCCCCAAATGCAAGCCTGGATCGATCGCTGCGTCGATTCTGGTGAGTGCGATGCTATCACTAGCGAACATAGTATCAACGAAATTTTTATCCGTCCCCAGTACCGCCAAAAAGTGCGAACAGTTGTCAACGTTCACAGTTCTTTATGCGGTTGGACGCGCAGCCATTTAGAATCGGGTATTACTGAAAATATCTGGCGCGATCGCCTCTATCTCAACCTGATTTTAGAACGCTACGAACGCCGCTACCCGCGAAAATTTGATGCCCTCGTTGCCACCACTCCCGAAGACGGCGAACAATTTCGCGCCATTGCCCCCGATGCTGATATTCGCGTCGTCCCCAATGGGGTAGACTTAGAATCGTTCCCCATGCGCGATCGCGATCCTGGCGGCTACGAACTTGCATTCGTCGGCGCAATGGACGGCCCGCACAACATTGACGCAGCCCGGTTTTTCGCCACCGAAGTCTTGCCCCACCTACAACAGCGCTACCCGCAAGCACAGTTTACCATCGTCGGCGCTCGTCCCACCCCAGAAGTGCTGGCCTTGGGCGATCGCCCAGGTGTCACCGTTACCGGAAAAGTCCCATCAATGGTAGACTACTTGCACCGAGCCGTTGCTTGCGTGGTTCCCTTGCGGGCCGGGTACGGGATCAAAAACAAGACCCTCGAAGCCATGGCCGCAGGCGTACCCACCGTTGCCAGCGATCGCGGTTTGGAGGGGTTGTCACTTCCCCCCGATACCACCGTCAGCTTGCGAGCCAACAGCATCGCCGAGTATCTTGAAGCCATCGGACGGGTGTTTGAGGATGCGTCGCTACGAGCCGAACTGTCTCGAAACGGACGCAACCTGGTCGAAACCGTTTACACTTGGGAGCGAGCCGGAGAATGCTACGAACGCGCGATCGCACCAAACGCCTTGCGTCAATTAAAAATTCAAAATTAAAAATTCAAAATTCGGCTAAAAATTCGCCCTCTGCATCTGGCAATCGCTCCGATTTGTGGGAGCACTGGAAACAGTTGTGCGTGCAGGTGGTATTTTTGGGTGTAATTTCTGGGGCGATCGCCCTCAGCTACAGCAGTGCCAAAATGGGCCTGCAAGCGATCGTCAACCCAGATGCGTCCCTGTGGTTGCCCGCCTACTTGCCCGCTTGGGCGCGAATTCCAGTCTCGCACGAAGCCACACCGCAAACTTTACCCGACCTGCGGCGATCGCTGCAAGCCCAAGGATTTGCCGTCGGCGAAGCCGTGCCCCTGGTGGCCACTGGCGACAGTCGCCAGCCCGACATCGCCCTACCCCTGTTTCCCGACCCCGACACCTGTTCTCGTACCTGCCAAAATTTACTGGAAGTGCGGGTGTACCAAGCCGTGGCCCCGGCGAACGCCCCCCAACCCTCGCGGACGTATTTTCGGCAAGTGGAACGGGTGGAAGTCGAGGGGCCGGCCGAGTCGTTTGCCATCGCCCCCCTCGCGAACCACCTGTCTGGACGGGCGGGATCCAACCGTCCCCTGCCCCTGAAAGCCTTACAACGGTTTTCCGGGGAAGTCCCTAACGATGGCGGCGTATGGTTAAATTTAGTGGGCGATCGCACGGAAGGGCAAACCCATCTGGTCTACGGTCAGATCTATCGCTATCACCCGCAGCGCCAGCATTTGGGGCAAATGTTGCAGTGGACGAGTCCAGAGGGACAGCTTCCGGGATGGCAAAATTTGACCGGGGATGGAGATCTGGAATTGCTGGTCGATCGCAGTGTCGGTCTAGAACCGGACTTCGAGATCTATCAGTTGCGATCGCGCGATTTTCTCCCCAACCCCGTCCGGTTGTCGGCGGTGTCGCTAGCCGAACCCATTATCGAGGATCGGGCTTATAAAGATGCCCTGTTGCTTGCCCGGCGCAGGTTGTGGAGTCCAGCCTTCGATACCATGCAAGCGGTTATCGACAGTTACGATCGCAACGGTCGCAGCTTTCCCATGGCGGCCCGCGCCCAGTTCGATGTCATTCAACTGCACGCCCAGGTCGCCGATGCCCAAGCGGGGGCCTCCCGTGCCAGCCCCGCCCAGCAAGTCCTGGCCGATCTGATCGACGGTCGCTGGAAGGAGGCCCTCGAAGCCTTTGAAGCGGCCGACGATCGCACCGAAATCGTGGAACTGCTGCGATCGGACTCGGGCCGGTTGCGCCAGCGCATCGAAACAGCGTTGCGGATCGATCCCTACAATTTCGAGGCGTTAGTTTGGGAAATGTTGGTTGTTACGGCCCAAAGCGATCGCGCTTCGGCCTTAGAACAGTTGGAAAAACGCACCGACGTACCGACGGAGTGGAAAGCCTCATTGCGCCAGTGGATCGAAGCACTTTAATTGTTGCAAACATTCCGTACTTTCCGGTTCTGCGTCGTATTTTGGTGTACCCTAGCAGAGGTTCGAGAACTACAAAGCTCTTTCTCTACCTTAATTGACCTGTATTGTATTACGATATCGAGAGTGTAATTGGTGACGATCGCAACCCCACTTCTAAGCCTAGAAGCGTTCTTGGCACTTCCGGAAACAGATGTCGCTTGGGAACTCATCGACGGCCGCGCCGTTCGCAAAATGTCTCCTAGATTTCGGCATTCTCGCACTCAAAAACGACTGCTATTTCTGTTAGAAACCTGGGGAGGCGATCGCGGTTTCGTGCAGCCAGAATGGGGGATCGCACTGCGCCGTCAGGGTAAAGACTGGGTTCCAGTTCCCGATCTGTTATACGTTTCCTTCAATAGACTCTCGGAACAATGGGATGAAAATGTACCTTGTCCGGTTCCCCCGGAGTTGGCAATCGAAATTGTCTCCCCCGGTCAATCTTTTGGGGCGATCGCAGAAAAAGCCACAGCTTATTTAAATGCTGGAGTGTTGCGAGTTTGGGTCGTCGATCCCCAAGATCGCAGCATCACTGTTTTTTCTCTCAATACCATGCCCATCGTTTATCGTCCTGGAGAAATTGTCACCGATCCGATTTTTCCGGAACTCTCGTTAAAGATTGAGGATGTTTTCTAACCGGGTATTGTTACCAGGCGTTACCCGCAACTCCTCCCACTGTCCAATTTTTGGTGTACACTAGCAGCGAACCTTGACCCTTTGTCATCTGTACGCCTTAGCACATTTAGGTTGCCAGTCTCCAAAATTCGTTTGGGAGGTCGAGAAAGAGGTACTGTTCGTTGTTGCGTTGTTCGTTGAAATGACTGATTCTAACTCACCTCCCCGCGCGATCGGCCTGCTGACTGCGGTGTCGATCGTGATCGCCAACATGGTGGGAACGGGAGTATTTACCAGCCTCGCTTACCAAGCCGACGGGATTAAGTCCGGTTTCGCACTACTATTTTTGTGGGTTGTCGGCGGCATTTTTGCCCTCTGCGGGGCCTTGGCTTACGGGGAACTGGGGGCCGCCATGCCGCGATCGGGAGGCGAGTACCGTTTCCTGTCCGATATTTACCATCCCGCGATCGGGTTTCTGTCCGGTTGGTTGTCCGTAACGGTGGGGTTTGCAGCCCCGATCGCCCTAGCTGCCATGGCGTTGGGGCAATATTTTTCGGCGGTGGTGCCCGCATTCCATCCGACCGCGATCGCCTTAGTTGTCACTATTTTAATCTCTGTCATCCACGCCCGCAACCTAAAATGGGGTAGCTGGTTTCAAGACAGCTTCACTCTCTTAAAAGTATTGCTAATTGTGGCGTTTATTGCCTGCGGGTTGTTGTTTCCCGAACCGCAAAGCCTGAGATTTTTTCCTGCCCCTGAAGACACAAACATCATTTTTAGCGCCCCGTTTGCTATTTCTTTAGTGTACGTCACCTACGCCTATTCGGGTTGGAATGCAGCCGTTTATTTATCTAGCGAGGTCAAGGAACCAGAGAAAAACGTACCGCGATCGCTGGTTTTGGGAACCGCGATCGTCATGGTGTTATACCTGCTAGTCAACTTTGTCTTTTTATACGCTACGCCGTTTGCCGCGATCGAAGCCTTACCATTTGAAGAAAAGCCCCGGATCGCCGCTTTGTCGGCCGAATATATTTTCGGCCCCTTTGGCAGTAAAATAATGAGCCTGCTAATTTCTTTTGGATTGATTTCGACCATCAGTTCCATGGTTTGGGCCGGCCCGCGAGTCACGCAAGCGATCGGCGAAGACATTCCGTTTTTTGCTATTCTGTCCCGTAAAAATCGCGGTGGTGTTCCCCAACGGGCGATCTGGTTGCAGTTGGCGATCGTCATTATTATGATTCTCACCTCCACCTTTGAAGCGGTGACAACTTATCTAGGATTTACCCTGACTTTATCTTCTGCCATGGCTGTCTTGGGTGTTTTCGTCCATCGCAAGCGGTTTCCCGATGCCCCGCGGCCGTACAAAACTTGGGGCTATCCGGTGACACCGTTAATTTTTCTAGGAATTAGTCTATGGATTATTGTTTTTGTTCTGTTAGGAAAACCCCAGATCTCGATCGCGGGGTTGGGGACGATCGCCATTGGCGGCCTGGCTTACCTGTGGACATCTAAGAAAAAAGTGGTATCCTCGGATGCAAGCCAAGATCGATAGGTCATTACAATGAACAATGAGCAATGAACAATGAGCAATGAACAATGAACAATACCTATGGCTGAAGCCGGAGGCTTGGAGATCGAGTCTACCCTCTCGAAAACTGGGTTTCTTGTTGAATGCCTGAATACCGAACATCGATCGATAGTATAAACTGTTTGGGAAACTAACAACGAAGGCTATGAAATCAAAACTTGCCGCTATTTTACTTTCAACCTTGCTGGTTGCAGGGTGCAACGACACCAGCGAACCGGAGGTGGCGCAAACCCCCACCGAAACCGAGACGATCGCGGAAACAGATCCCCCTAGCGACTCCACCGAACCTGCCGAACCCGCCGATCCGTTGGCAGAGTTCGACATGGAAAAAGCCGATCGCTTGACGAATACTGCTAAGTTTTTAGCCGGACTTCCGGTAGAAGGAGAAGGGGCGATCGCCCAACGACAAAATACCGCTGCTTGGCAGACTTACGCCAACTCTATGGAAAGTTCGTGGTCGCAGTTGGAGACGCAACAAATCTCCAAAGCCAGAACTTGGGCGCAAGAAGAATTACAAGCCTTAAACGAGCAGTCGCCGCAACTATTTTACCCCTTTAGCGGCCCGGATTTTCTCTATGCCTATACCTTTTTCCCTAACGCGACAAAATACGTGATGGTGGGGCTAGAACCTGTCGAAAGCGTCCCGGATATCGAAAACCTTTCCGAAGGGCAACTCGCAGGCGAAATCGAAAACATTCGCAAGTCGCTGTATGCGATTTTGCAGTTTAGCTTTTTCCGCACCAAAGACATGGCGGTAGACCTCGATCGCCAAGGGGTTCTCCCCATTTTGTTCGTGTTTCTCGCCCGCACGAACAATCAAATTCTCGACGTACAATATGTGGGGCTCGACAAACAAGCGACCCTACAACCCATCGAGTGGGAACAGCAAGAAACAACGGAAATGGTTCCGGGAGTCGAGATTAAATTCTTGCCCGATGGGGAGTCGCAACCTAAAACTCTGTACTACTTTTCAACCGATCTTTCTAACTCGGGACTGGCAGCAACGCCGGAATTTGTCACCTTTGTCGAGCAAATGAACCAGCCGATAACCTACTTAAAAGCGGCTTCTTACCTGATGCACTACGAGAGCTTTACGCAAATTCGCGATCTGATTTTAGCTCAAAGCAGTGCTGTATTGCAAGACGATTCGGGTATTCCCTTGCGCCACTTCCAACCGTCGAATTGGGAGTTAAGTTTCTACGGCACGTATATCAGCCCCATTCAGCTATTTGCTGAGTTTTACCAACCGGACTTACGCCAAGTGTATCAAACGGGTGCAAATATCGAACCGTTAGATTTCGGCATCGGTTACAAGTTCTATAACGACTCGAACTTGATGCTGGCGATCGAGGCTGAAGGGACAGAAAATACGGAAGAAACGCCGGAAACCACCGAAGAAACACCAGAATAGTTAAGTAGAGCGGGCATTGCCTACTCTACATCTTTTTACCCAACCTACGAGATTTTCACCTCTCGACTCAAGCCGATAAAAAAGAGGGTCAACGCCATTGACCCCTACAGGACATCTGTAGGTTGGGTTGAAGCATGAAAACCCAACAACTGTAACTGCTCGCGTTGGATAGAGGAACGAGACCCAACCGACGAGATTTCGGACAATTTTCAAGCCGATAAAAAAGAGGGTCAACGCCGTTGACCCCTACAGTTTTAACTAAAAGTAAATCTCCTCGCCAGCGCTGGTAAACTTCACCTCTCGGATATTCCACTGAGGATTTTGTAAGAGAGTCTCTTTCATGCCACCAAATAAAGCATAGCGCTCGCAACTCGAAAGAGAGCGAATTTGGCGAGTCGAGTCAGGAGCCACGCGCAGATCGACCGTCGCAGTGGCACTGTTTTCATCGTAGCTGACGCGGTAGCCAGCCAGATCGAAATCGCCATTACTCCAGTCTTGCAACACTTCGCCAACGGCCGCTTCCATGGCATTATCTTTAGCAACGGCGACCTGTTGGGGGACGAATTCTTCGCAGCGATCGTCGATTTTGTAAACCGTGACAGTGGCGGTGTCGGCCGGGGGAGTGGCGGCGGTTTCGGTTTCGGTGGTGGGTGTGGGAGTCGCTGCGGGAGTCGCCGAGGTTTCAGGAGAAACGGGTTCGCTTTCTTCGACAGGTTCGGGAGTGGCGACGGGGGTGGGTTCGGAACCGCACCCGACGAGGGTCAGGAGGCTAACTCCCGTCAAGATAGCAGCGATCGCGGACGAAAAACGGCGTTGAGACATGATAACTGAGTATGGGGTACGGACGGGTTCGATGGTGGAAGTCGGCACTATTGACAAAAAACAACAGAAGACGGACAAAGAACTGTGGAATAGATCCAGTGCGAACCATGAATGCTACCGCTTGGACTCGTCGCCACGTTCTCACCCTCTCGGACTTCACTCCTACTGAATACGATATCGTGTTACAGACAGCAGCAAGTTTTCGAGAAGTGATTTCCCGTCGCACCAAAAAAGTGCCGACGTTGCAGGGACAAGTGGTGACGACGATGTTTTTTGAACCCTCGACGCGCACCCGCAGCAGTTTCGAGCTTGCGGCCAAGCGCCTGTCGGCCGATACTCTCAGCTTTTCGCCGGGTACGTCGTCGCTGACAAAGGGGGAAACTCTGTTTGACACGGCCAAGACCTATTTGGCCCTGGGGACGAATTTGATGGTGGTGCGCCACCAGCAAGCGGGAGTCCCGAGAGCGATCGCGGCCGAACTCGATCGCTTGGGTGCGGGAGTTGGGGTGCTCAATGCGGGGGACGGCCAGCACGAACACCCGTCACAAGCGTTATTGGATCTGTTTTCTCTATGTCGATCGCTCGATCTTCGTAACCCCCGGCGGGAGTTGCTCGCGGGTAAAAAGGTGGCGATCGTCGGCGATATTTTGCACTCGCGAGTGGCGCGATCGAATATTTGGAGTTTGACGGCTTGCGGTGCGGAGGTACATTTAGTTGCACCGCCGACGTTGTTACCCCGATGGTTTGCCGAAATTGCGCCGAATGTCACTGTCCACTGGCAGTTAGAACCAGCCTTAGAAAGAGCCAATTTTGTCATGGCGTTACGCTTGCAACAAGAGCGCATGGGACAACATTTACTCCCCAGTTTGCGAGAGTACCATCGCACTTTTGGGATTACGCGAGAGCGGTTGTCGGGGTGCGATCGCGATGTTAAAATACTCCATCCGGGGCCGATGAATCGCGGTGTCGAAATTGATTCCGATCTCGCTGACGATCTTCAGTTTAGTTTAATTCAAGACCAGGTGACGAGTGGGGTAGCAGTACGGATGGCTCTACTTTATTTGATGGGGGGAACGAAATGAGCAACGAACAATGAACAACGAGCAATAACGATCGGATTCGATCCGATTGGTAGTGGGAGTATCTTGCTCCCAAACTCTGCAACAGTGTCAGATTGCGAACGGTTTGCTACAATTAACTTGCTTCTCGCCGTGCATCTGCCTCCGAATGCCAACCTAGCGCGATCGCGTACAGCCATGAAATCTTTCTATCTCTTGTCCGGTCGAGGTTTTGCCCCCAAAAGTGCCAGAGGGCAGCAGAGAAAACAGTACGAAAAAGCGCTTCTTGCCATCGGTTTGTTTGTATCTTTGGCGACCGAATCTGCCCGCGCTCAACTCGTGCCCGATACGACTTTGCCCCAAAATTCAACAGTGACGATCGAGGGCAATTTACACCGTATCGACGGCGGAACCGCAGCCGGAAGCAATTTATTTCACAGCTTCGATCGCTTCGATGTCCTGACGGGAATGGAAGCAATTTTTAACAATAGCACTGCCATCGATAATATCATTACTCGCGTTACTGGAGACCGTCTCTCGACGATCGACGGGACGATCCGCGCCAACGGGACAGCTAATTTACTCTTTGTCAATCCCAACGGTATCGCCATTGGGGAAAATGCCAGTCTCGATATTGGCGGTTCTTTTTTAGGCAGTACCGCCGACAGTATTGTATTTGCAGATGGGGTAGAATTTAGCGCCAATCCCAATGGGTCAACCACAGGGGGATTGCCCCTACTAACGGTTAGCGTTCCCGTCGGCTTGCAATTCGGAAATGCACCGGGAACGATTTCCGTCACCGGATCGGGTAGCAATTTGAGTTTTGCGGCCAATTTAGCCACCGTGCGAGACGATCGCCCCGATGGTTTTGCGGTGTCTCCCGGACAAACCCTGACTCTCGTAGGTGGCAATCTCGAACTATCAGGAGGAAACCTGACTGCGGCGGGAGGACGCATCGAACTCGGTAGCGTTTTAGCAGGAGAAGTCGCTTTCACTCCAAACGGTTCTTTGAGCTACGATCGCGCCACGAGTTTTGGCGATATTCGCATGAATAACGCTGCGTCTGTGGATGCTAGCGGTAACGGCGGCGGCAACATTCAAGTGATGGCTAACAATATCTTTCTCGATGGTGGTGCGTCCGTTCTTGCTGACACTTTGGGCAACGCACCGGGAGGAGAAGTGGACGTGCGAGCAACAAACGCGATCGAAATTGTGGGCGAGTCAGATCTGTTTTTTCCGAGTAGTTTATTTGCCTCAGTTGCAGAAGGGGCAACCGGAAATGGGGGTAACTTGACGATCGAGGCCGATCGCCTCTTTACCTCTGACTTCGGAACCATCGGTGCGGACACCTTCGGGATTGGAAATGCAGGAATTATGACTGTGCGAGTGCGCGATATCGAAAGTCGCCGCAGCTTTTGGTCGGCTACCAGTTTTAACACCGCTAGCGGCACTGGAGGCACAATTATTGTTGAAGGCGATCGCTTGCGAATTCTCGACGGAACCCAGGTACTCGCGTTTACCCAAGGTCAAGGAAATGCTGGATCGGTGATTGTCCGCACGAACGAACTGGTCGAGATACGAGGTGAAAACGATACTCCCAGTTTCTTTTTTGCCAGCCTCATCGTCACCACAGCAGAAGAAGAGTCGGGTGGTTTAGGTGGGGATATTCTCATTGAAACAGGGCATCTTATTCTTGCTGATGGTGGTGCCCTCGCCACTGCAACTGGGAACGATCGCCCTGGCGGACAGTTAACCGTTCGCACCCGCGAGTCCATCGAACTTACCGGAACTGATTCTCGAGGAGTTCCGACCACTATCAACAGCCAAACCTTTACTAGCGGTCTAGGGGGAGATTTAACCATCGAAACACCAAGATTGGTCGTCCGCGATGGCGGTCAAATCAGTTCGGGCACCTTTGGGAGTGGAGATGGCGGGAACTTGACGATTCGGGCTGAAGAAATCGATCTCTCTGGTGACACCGAAGCCATTGAAATAGGAGGGCGCGACTTCTTTCGCGACGAGTCGAGAACTCGCTATCCGAGTGGTTTAATTGCCTCTTCAGAAAATTTGGCCGATGCAGAGGATTTGGGTGGAGATGCGGGAAATTTGACGATCGCGGCCGAAACCCTGCGCGTCGCCGACGGTGCGGAAGTGGCCGTTGCCAGCAACAACGGCGACGGCGGGGCCGGAACCCTGACGATCGTCGCCGAACAAGTGCGCTTGCGATCGAACGGTCGCTTGCTGGCCGATAGTGCCGCCGGACTCGGTAACATTGACTTACGGGCCGACACCCTGCGCCTGCGCGATGGTAGTCGCATTTCCACCAACGCTCGCGGCCAGGATCCTGGCGGTAATATTACTCTAGAATTGAATACCTTGGCCGCTTTAGAAAATAGCGACATCACTGCCAACGCTACCAACAGTGCCGGGGGACGGATTCAAATTACCGCCGACGGGATTTTCGGAACTGAATTTCGCGAATTTCTTACCCCCGAAAGCGACATCACCGCGACCTCGGATTTGGGGGCCGAATTTAGCGGCGTTGTCGAGATCCAAACTCCCGATGTGGATCCGTCTGAAGCCTTATTAGACCTCTCTGAAGAAACCACTGATGCCAGCGATCGCATTATCTCCGGTTGCATCGCCCGCGACAACTCTTTTACCGTCATCGGACGCGGCGGTTTGCCTCCCGATCCGACCCAACCCTTTCGTGGACAAGTCATCTGGCGCGACTTCCAAGATTTTACCAGCGAAGGGTTTGCCAGCAGTAGCGAACCCGATCGAGATGCGATCGTCGTCGATCGGCTACCCACAGAAGCCACCACTTGGACGACTTCATCTGAAGGAAAGGTGATGTTAGTTTCTCAAGGTCAACCGCGATCGGCATTACCCGACGTTCGTTGTTCGCACTAACTATTTTACCAAAATCAATACAACAGATAAGAGGGTTTATGGTAAGGATTCAGGTATGCTAGGGTAAACGGGTCTAGAAACCCGGTTTCTGAAAGGAGAAACTTGGATTTTTCCCGGCTATAAGCGAGAAACCGGGTTTCTCTGTACCACCTGAATGCTTAC
>CAKZKB010000607.1 GCA_937121005.1 uncultured cyanobacterium
ACATCGGGCATGGCTCCCGCTAGTTCTTCTAGGGTGATGACCATGAGACCTCTTTATGGGGACAGCCACTCCATTTTACACGATCGCCTGCCACTGGCGTAGAAGTAGCTTTTACCAGTTGGTGCGATCGTCCGGCGATGAGGGAAAATGGGGCCTGGGAACAGGAGAGATTTGGATAGAGGAATCGTTGGGTCTTCCTCTATCCTCGAAACCTGTCATTTCTGAGAGGCGATCGATGGAAATTCCCCAGTTGAATCCAGTCCTCAAGTCTAGATTTTCCGACTGGCGATCGCCTCCACAGTGGAAGGTGCTGTAACCTTGATTGTAAAATGATTACAGCGCTGATTGATAAGACCCCTAATCGGATAAGCAGTCATTGTCTGAAAAGAAGCAGCGACCGCTAGAACCTCCACCTCCATCGCCTCCTTGTTCGCTATTTTGCGAAGAGCCAGAACCTTCAGTTGGAATTATTTCATAATCAGCGGTTTGCCCTCCACATCCAACTAGACCTCCAGTTTCAATTGTTCCATCGCTTAAAAAGCGACCGGTTGCCAAGATCTCGAAACTTGGCCCGCGTACTTGGGAGGAACTTTCAAGTGTAAAGTTGCCAGACTGGTCAATTTCACCAGCGATTGACCGAGTTCCTGACACTTCACCGCGATCGTCAATCCACCGTGTTTCACCAGTTAAACTATTTCCTTGGCGGGTTATTGGTACTTCTGTCAGACCTATGCGAGTACAGTTTCCATTAGAGTCTATACGCCAGTTAGGTAGACGAAGGGTGTAAGTGATACTATGAGGGTCGTTAGATGCAGTCTGAGCATTAGCAGGTCGAGGCCGAAACGCTTCCACTATTCGATCCCTGACAGAACGGCAAGTGTCGGGATTGTTGGCACAAAATTCGTATGCTGTTAGTCCTACATCCAGTAAGAGAAGTGGTAAACTCAAACGACTAGCGATCCGAAAGCCAAAACGCAATCCTCGCAAGCCAATCCTACCTAGCCTTTTGACAGCTTGCATATTCAGAGAACCACCCAACCGAGAAACGGAGTTGGCTGCTCTGTAACAGATTCGACCTGGAACACTTTTTGATAAAGCGTAACTGTTGTCTGGTACAATATAACCATAACAATCAAGGAAACGGCCAACAGGCTCAGGATTATTTCCCCTTCTCCAATTCCATGTTCGGCTCTGCCGCTCTGCTATAGCATTATTCCCCGCAGCAAGATCCCTACGAAAGGAAGCTGTTATGTTAGCAGCAAACCTCGATAGTTTTTGAGATGTGATTTGCTGAAAAATATTGTTAAAGTTATTTAACGGATTTATCCCTGTTGCTAACGTTTCGGGATTTGTATATAAATTCGAGGCGCTTTTGTCTCGTTCACTCGAACTGTCCTGACTGAATTTTGTCGAGGCAAGTTGTTCTAGATTATTTTCTCCTGGATCTAAGATTGATATTTCCGTAGAATAAATGAGTTTGTGCATAGCAAAAAATATCCCTGCCGAATCATCTTCTACCCTTCCCCATATTGTTCGACCATCCAGACTTTCTACAGTCTCGACGATCAAGCCATCCATTTCGGACAAAAGAGATACATCTTGTGGTGTTAGAGTGTCCTGTCCGATCAGAAATTGCCGTCCATCTGTACAATCATTTTCACATACAGAAACAGAAACCTCATCACCATTCTGTGTAATTTCTACAGGAATCTGGTAAATTGGCAAATCCCCTTCTTCAGATTCATAAAGTGCATAAAGCCAGAGACCCGTAATAGGTCGATCGTCTGTGAAGTCTATTTGTGTGGCTGAATTTGACTCTCCAGCAAAGTCTTCTCGAATATAATCTGGCCCCGGATCGTAAGGAAACGGGGGCGGATCCTCTTGAGAAGAAACTGGCGGATCGAACTCTCGATCGCGCTGTGCCAAAACCGATCCCAACCGTTCCACTAACGGTACGTTCACCGCCACGACGCGCCCCGAAGTTTGGGATGCAGCCACGCCACACAAAGTTGGTTCCGCACTCAACAGCGCACACAAAGCGACTGAAATTGTACGATTCAACCCACTTCCCGGCGACAGTAGCATCCCCAGAAAAGTACCCAACAGGGCAATCAAAGAGTAGAAAATCCAGCGAAAACGTTTCATGGCATTCAAACGGCAAATATTAATGGAACGGTGGGGCGCGATCGCGTTTTAGAAAGGTAAAATTTGATCGATTACCCTGCGTCCGATATCCTCTAACAGTTCAAAGGCAAAAGCCTCAACCCACTGGTCTACATCAGATTCGTTGACTTCTTCCGCATCAATATCTTCCGGGGGATCGTCGTCAAAAACCAGATCGCCATCGCTGAGAAACGCTACATTTTCGGTAAAGGCGACAAACGTATTCGAGGGAATGGCAAAGTTAAAACCGGTTTTTTGTTCCTCGTTCGCCGTGCCTCCTTCACGAGTAATGACATCCGTAACCCCAGTGGTTTCGCCTTGTCCGTGAATGCCAATGACGCGACCGCTCACATCGAACACCGGGCCGCCGCTCATTCCCCGCCGGGTAACAGCATCGTAGCGCAGCAGGTAGCCTTCGTCGTTGCTGGTGCGAACGTTGCTGATAATACCGTTGGTGAAGCTGTACTCTCGTTCTTCTCCTGGCGTTCCCGGAAGCGGATAGCCGGAAATATAGATACCCGAGCCGATCGTCGCTTCTTGAGAATCCGTAATCGGTGCGATGGCATAATCCTCCTCACTTTCGAACTGGACGATCGCCAAATCGACACCCGATTGGGGCTGGGGATCGTCGTCGAAACTGTGAACGAAGGTGACGAGATGGGTATTGCCTTGGGAGGTGACGATCTCGTATTCCGTGTTGGGGTTAACCACGACGTGGTTGGCAGTCAGCACCGTATAAGTCGTGTCATCTCGAGCGATAATGACCCCCGATCCGCCACTGTTAGGAGCCAAGGCATTATTGATTTGTACCGTTGTGGGGATAGCAATGCGGGCCACGTCACGGGCGCTTTGAGCGTAGGTTGGCTCGGCGACAGCGACGATGGCAACGGTGGCTCCAGTCGCGAGAGTGGCAGCAGACAGAAACTTGTACATGGTTAATTCCTATTCGCTAAGGGAAGATGGATGGGTTGGGATAGGAGGTTCGGTGGTGGAAGCGGGGGGTTTAGAGATGGGTTCGGAACTTGGCGGAGGAGTTGGTGCGTCCGATCGCGGTTGGGGGGACGGGGTTGGCAATCCCGTATAGCGATCGATGGAAACTCCCCAGCTAGAGGCTTGCATTCGATCGAGCAAAGCCCCATCGGGTTGGCTGCCATCTTCAAAAACATAGACCCCAAAACTCGGATCTCGATTTTTGATGCGGGCGTTGATGCCCACGAGTTGGCCGCGATCGTTGAAAATCGGGCCGCCACTCATGCCAATTTCAATATCGTTGGTGTACCCCAGTTGGTAGCCGCCGCTTAAGGCGCGATCGGGCAGTACGGAAACCGACCCCCGAGTCAGGTGGAAGTTGTCAATGCCGCGATCGAGGGTCGAGTTGGCAGTGATGCTGTCGTACAAAGGAAACCCGGCGGCGTACACGGTATCGCCAACCCTGGGCGGCTGCGACATGACGCTGGCAACCCGATAGTCTCTAGAACTGGAAAATCGGACAATCGCCATATCGACCCCACCAATTTGGATGGAATGTCCTTGTATGGGATGTTCTCGTCCGTCGGCGGTAAGAAGCGTTAACCCCGTACTACCTTCCACGACGTGCCAGTTGGTCAGCACCGTATAAGTGTTGCCGTCGCGATCGACAAGAACGCCCGATCCGGCAGCGTAACGCCCCATAATGCGAACCGTCAGGAGACGAATTTGGCTTTCGATATCGTTCGCGATCGCCTGACCGTGTAATTCGACCGGGTTTCCCCCTCCCCAACCTTGCGGAAGGGGAGAAGCAACCGCTTCAGACAATAGTAGGGGGAGAAGCGCGGTGAGATAGACCGCGCTCGAAATCGGTCGTCCCATGGATTACAGTTCGCGTAGCGGCGGTTTGCTGTCGGTGTTGGCGGGAGGTTGAGGGGCAGCACTAGGTTCCGGTTCGGGCTGTACGGTTTCTGGGGTACTGTCACCTTGCTCGATGCGATCGCCAACATAGATATAAGGAACCGCACCGCTTTCGTAAAGCGAAGGCGTGGCCGCTTGCCCTTCACGCCATGCCATGAAGTTGTAGAGGGTTTGAATCGGATCGGTATTGGGACGTAAAGTGAAAATCAACCCTTCACAGCGTCCGTTGTTCTCGCTGGCCGTACAGATGACATTCTGATTGTTCATGCGGCCAACTGTGACGTAGTTGAGTTGGTGGTTGAGGCGGTACGTTTCCAAACGGCTACTGACTTCCCGACAACGGGTAAGGGGATCGTAACCAGAGCCTCCAAAGTGGTCGGAAACCCAACGAATCCAAGGTTCTCGCTGTCCCTCGGAGTTTTGATACATGGTTGTGGGGGGTTGGTTGCGGGCGGTATGACACCAGAAACCGCGCTGTCCGGGGCCGGGTTGTGCTTCAGCACGCTGGGCGATCGCTCCGGCGAGTAATAGAGCGAGTGCGCTAGCGGCGTGTCCCCATCTGAAAATTTTCATCGTTATTCCCCATCAATAAACTAAACTGCTGTAATTCGCTTTCCTCAAGTTTGATATACTGCTTCTGGCGATCGCAATGCCAGTTTCCAGTCAGTTTTCGGTCAGTTTTCGGTCAGTTTTCGATCGATGACCCCGTATTTGGCTCTAGAGTTACGAGAAACCATGTGCGTTCTGAGGTAGAGTTATAATTATGCCAGCCCGCGACTATTACCATGATGTTGTCAAAGCTGCCATGCAAAAGGATGGATGGACAATCACCCACGATCCTTACCGAATTAAACTGGCAAGGAGCAAAAACCTATTTGTCGATCTGGGTGCGGAGCGTCTGATTGCTGCGGAAAAAGGACTTGAAAAGATTGCCGTCGAGGTCAAAAGTTTTCGCAGTGCCTCAGAGATTAAAGATCTAGAAGAAGCGCTCGGCCAGTTTATTTTGTACGAGCGTCTTTTAACTCGATACGAACCCGATCGAAAACTGTATCTAGCGATTCCGGAGCAAGTTCGACAATCGGTGTTTGAAGAAGAAGCTGGTCAAGTATTGCTCGACGATGGACTGTTACGACTTTTGACTTTCGAGCCGACTCAAGAGGTGGTTATTCAATGGATACTTTAAAAACCGATCTCAAAAAAGCAGCAATCGATGTGTTGCAAGACTATCTCAAATTCTTGGGTAACGACCCAGAAACTGAGATCCAATTAGCGATCGATGAAACCCGAAACCGTTATCTACTGATAGAGACGGGTTGGCACAACAACCGGCGAATTTATGGAACGCTAATTCACATGGATATTATCAATGACAAAATCTGGATTCAACACGATGGAACAGAGGAAGGTATCGCCAACGAACTGGTCAAGTTCGGCGTGTCTCCTCAGCAAATCGTTCTGGGATATAAAACTCCCGATCGACGTAAAATTACTGACTTTGCTGTTTCTTAATTATAGGGCGATCGCCCTATGTTCGAGACTCTCCATTTTGGGAACACTGACTCTATTGTACGCGATCGCTTGTCAGTCCGATCGCTCCAATTCCGGGATCTCTACAGGGGCTTGATAGAGATACCATTCTATCGATAAAGGTAGTAGAGAACAAGGTTTTCATGCTAGACAGGAACGAAATCTCCCGGATCGATTTCAGAACTGTTTTCCATTGTTCTCATTGAAGTTAGTGAGGACAGTAGTAGGGTTGGCAATGCCAGCCCTTTCAAGGTGCTCGACGAGATAGCGGGCTTTCAGGGATCCCAGCCGCGATAAATTCGCTAACCGGAGCGATTTGATGGGCTAGATCTGCACATCCCATCGCCTGAAACGACCATTTCTCGTGCTAGAACAGCCCATATTGAGGCCACCTTGAAAGGGCTGGGTTGGCAATGCCCACCATACTATTCTACCACTTTTTTATTTACTTGCCAAATTCTCAAAGTGTAACTATTCAGGTGTCCGATCGTCAACGGGCTGAGAAACCCGGTTTCTTGCCGATCGCCCGATAAGATTCGTGTTGATCCTTTGAGAAACCGGGTTTCTGGACACCACCTGAATGCTTACCTCAAAGTTAGTGAGGACAGACAAAGTATCCTGAATCTCCCTTGCAAGTTGTCATATCTTTGTTTTTACGGACGGGAGAGATTTCAATCTCGATCGCGTCCAAAAGACAAAGGAAAGTAAGAAGAGCGATCGCGAGTAGAATTGAATCTGTTCTCATAGGTTTATATTTGAGAAACGACAACCGCGATCGCCTCTTTTTTTATCCAGAACGGCGAAGTTTCAGTAATCCCAATCCTCCTGCGAGAATGCAAGCCGCGATCGCATTTGGTTCGGGAACAGTTTGCGGTTCGTCTGGCGGATTAGGAGTCAGCGGCCCGCACGCTCGTAAGCCGATGACAATAGCACACTGTGCTTCACGGCGATCGGTCAATTCAAATTCGCTGGAACTGGTAGTTGTATTAGGGCCCCAATAGACCCATCGAGAGGAAATAGTATCGCCAGGAAGAAAAACTAATTCAGATATAAGCTGGGAACAGCTTAGGTTTTGACAAGCAATGGTGGTTTCCATTTCGCTACCGGGTTCGTAGCGTCCAGAGAGGTTCCAGGCTTCGCCATTGTCTAGACTGATATCCCAGTCAAAATTGAGGAAGTTCCACGCATCTAAGTCGAATGCTAGTTCGTTCAATTGCGTCGTTCCGAGGTCGTCAATGGAGCCGCTAAAGGCTGTAACGCGATCGTTCCCCGTCCACTCAAAACTCCAGAAGTCTAACTCGTCGTGGGTGAAAATGTTGTCGTTGTTATCATCTTCCCCTTGCAAAAAGCCAGAGAGCGTGCCTCCGTCGGTAAAGTCGGTTTGGGAGAAGTTGAGTTCGATCGATCGGGCTGCTTCAGGAAAAGCTAAAACTCCAAGAAGTGAGCTAGCAAGAAGAGTAAAGACCAGTTTTGAAACTTTCTTTGTGTTCATGACAATTTTCGATTGAAAGAGTGTTCAAATTCAGGCATGGTTGTCGCAAGTTCTGCTAGGAAACAATAATTCTTCCGTCACGAACAAGAGCTCCCGTTACCTGAATAATCGTGTCGTCAAAATCATCATTACTTTCGGGTAAATCTAAAATTCCCAAGTTGCCAGGAACCCAACCATCCTCAAATCCAATTCGGGTAATCCCATCTGAAAATGTTGAAAAATTATCTAATTCAGCTTGAGATGGATTATTGGAGAAAATGGTATAAGGTGCGCCTACAGGCTGACGACCACTAAAAGGTTGAACATTTAAGCCGAAAACTAATTCTGTTCCTGATGCCAGTTCTCCCAAGTTAATGGTTTTTCCAAAGTCATTGTCTATTCCTAGTCCGCTATTGGGAGGAGTAGCAATAAAGCGACGATTTGGAATTTCTAAAAATAACTCCCGAGTTGCATAAAAGCCACTGGAGGCTTCAATAACTACAGTGACTTCAGTAACACCATCACCGATAGGTGGTAATGGATCGGGAGATGGGGTTGGACTTTGTGAAGGCATAGGATCGTCACAAATATCAAGCCCTAGCCGTTCCCGAATACTCTCCAATACAGAACTATCGGGATTATCTGGTGGAGCTTCCCCTGTAACCATTTCAATGGAACTATTTAAATTCAGAATCGACTTTCCAAAGTTGAAAATCTCATCTACAGAGTTAACTCCTCCAAGTTTCAGTAATGGGCCACCTAACCGTCCTGCTAGTTTTCCAAAAGGAATCTCATTCAGAACTGTACTTACTAAAGCACCATCGCCTCCAAACAAAGCTGTACAGGTATAACCTGCAATTTTAGTAATCGTTCCTAGTGCACTAATAGTGGGTGATGCAGGAATTCCGGCGGCTACTAACGGAGCAGTAACAGCGGAAAAGAATCCAGCAACACTGCCCATAAATCCAAGAGCATTACAAAAACCTTGACCAAAACTACACAAGAGTTCATTTTGTAACTGTTCTCCAAACCCTGCAAATGGATCGTCTTGAATGGGAACGATAGGAACTACTGCAACTTCTGTCTCACCATTGGGAGTTTCTAGAGAAACTCGAGCAGATTCTTGATTAATTTTTTCAATCCTCAAAGAATCTGGAGATCCATCAAATTGCAGATCAATTTGAGTTCCTTCAGGGTTAATGCTGGCAGTAAAAGGTGCTAAATTCGGAGGATCTGAAGGAGAAGGTGTAAATCGGATTGAATCTTGATAAATCCGATCTTCTGTTTTTTGAATAGTACTAACAAAGCGATCTCCGCGATCGCTAGCGAATTCTAGAGCAAAACTATTTTCAGAGAGTTGAGTTAAAGTTGGCACGTTAAAATTGATAATTTCTTCACTCCCCAACAACTCATCAACAAAGCTGACAGATGTAAAACGTCCACTTAAGTCTTCTGGAGATACGCCAATTGCCCATCCTAGAATTCCTTCTGCATCTGCATATCGAATAAGTGTATCGGAACTTCCAGGTGTTCGAGATCGTGCTTCTAAAACTACATCGGCTTCTGTTAAACCACCCGTCAAAGCAATTCGATCTGAATTGCGATCGAAATCTGTAATGACATCTGCGTTATCTGGGTTAGTTGCCAGGGTAAAGGAACGCAAGACAAATGTATCGGCTCCTTCTTCCCCAGTTAAGGTGTCGCGATCGAAGTCCCCAATTAAAACATCGTCGCCATTTCCACCATTGAGACTGTCGCTGTCAAGTCCTCCTGATAAAGTATCGTTTCCATTATTTCCGAAGATCCGATCTGAACCCTGATTTCCATAAATAGCTTCACTTTCTTCAGATCCAAAAACCGTATCGTCTCCGCTAAGTGCAATTAGTCCTCCAGGATAAGGATCTAGAAAGTCCGGTGGAATCGTAAAGTTATCTGAAATGTCGTCCAAGATGTAGGATAAACCGTCAGCGTTCGGCCCAGCCATTGTTTAATTCTCCTTTGTTGTGACTTAGTTGATTCGAGATAGGTCAATGTTGCCCGATCGCCCTTTGAGTTGGCTAGACCCAGTAAACCGTCAGTTTTGAGAGTCAGGACAAGACAAACTGACCTTGACAAGATCGATCGCGGTATGCTCGATCGCTTTGCTGGTGTTAACAATGGAGATCGCAACACTGACTGGAAACTGACGGGAAAGTGACGTTGACGTGAAGCCGATTTTGTGAAATGGCTTTTGATATCAAATCCAGTTAAACAGAGATAGAATCGGGTAGGGGCAATCCCCCCGTGGTTGCCCCGTTCCCACTATTTACACGGGGTAGGCACAGAGGGCAGGCACGGGGGCGCTGCCCCTACAAATACCGTAACTGTTCTGACGGATTTGATATGAGAGATGGCATCCGGTTGGCGCGATCGCCCTGAATCTGCTATGCTATGGCTTAACCTTAGCGATCGACTGGGGTTGCATTGAAGAGCAGGTTTTAGAGATGAGACTGATCGCCTCAGAAACGGGATTAGCAAAAATTCGACAAGCTCGCGAAGAAAGCGGGAGAGCGATCGACGATGAGTATTGGTCGCTAGCAGCAAGCCGCATTGTAGAGCCGGAAAAGGACTGGCAACCGGGGGTCACTTGGTTTGCACCGGGTTGTTCGCCGACCACTTGGCAGCGTTTTTTGAGGGGAAAAGATCTCATCAACGCACCCGCGTTTAAAGCCTTTTGTCAGGTGTTGGGATTGTTTTGGCGAGATGTGGCCGATTTACGCGATAATGAATCAGTATCTCAACGGAGCATCGATTGGGATGCGGCTCCCGATACATCAGTATTTTACGGTCGCACCCAACAACTTTCGACGTTGGAACAGTGGATTTTAAGCGATCGCTGTCGTGTCGTGGCGATTTTGGGAATGGGAGGAGTTGGAAAAACGAGTCTGGCGGTTAGGTTGGGACGGCAGATCGAGGAACATTTTGAATTTGTAGTTTGGCGGAGTTTGAATGCTGCACCGAGACTCGATCGCCTGTTAGATGACTTGCTGGGTTTTCTCGATCGCAAATTCAGCCTTGATGAAGAACAAACGACGAGCGATCGCGTCTCGAAACTGTTAGAAATATTGCGATCGCGTCGCTGTCTCATTTGTCTCGATGGTTTGGAAGCCTTACTTCAGCCTCACGAATTTGCTGGTAAGTATCGCCAAGAGTACAAGAATTACAGTCGATTTTTCCGACAAATTGGGGAAGCGAACCATCGTAGTTGTTTCTTTCTGACCAGTACCGAACCTAGCGTGGAATTAGTCATGCTCGATTCTCCCACAAGTCCGGTGCGTTCTTTGCGATTGGAAGGACTTTCGCTTGCGGGATCTCAGAGAATTTTAGAAGAGTATGACTTGCAAGATAAAAAAGAGTGGCCGAAACTCATTTCTCGCTATGAAGGGAATCCGTTCGCCTTAAAATTAGTGGCCCCGGCGATTGAAAAGTGGTTTGCGGGTAGCGTGGCGGAATTGTTAAAGCAAAATACGTTTTTCGTAGGGAGAATCAAGGATATTTTAGATGTGCATTTCGATCGTCTCTCGGAACTGGAGATCCAAATTCTGCAATATCTCGCCAATACCGGCGATCGCGTTTCCTTAGAGACACTGCATCAAAAACTTGCTTCGGGGGTTCGCAAGTCGCATTTAATGATGGGGTTAGAATCTTTAGAGTGGCGATCGCTGGTTGTTTCTACTAACCATCAGTCTGCACCGCAGTTTTCCCTACAACCGACGGTGCGAAAATACGTCCGCGATCGCTGGGGAGAAAAGATGGAGGTAGCAGTATGATTAAAGTTGGCACGAAATTGAACCAACGCTACCGAGTTTTGAGACAACTGGGTGAAGGGGGATTTGGCCGTCTTTTTGAAGTCAGCGATCGCGGTAAAATTAAAGTGCTTAAAGTGCTGCAACTCGACAAGTTTACGAACTCGGACGATCGCGAAACAGCACTGTCTCTTTTTCGCCGAGAAGCGGAGGTACTGAGCCAACTCAACTGCGATCGCATTCCTAAAGTTCGTCCTGACGAAAAGCATTTTCTTGTCGAGGATGACAGTGGCGAAACTTTCCACTGTTTCGTTATGGAAAAAATTGAGGGAGTTTCCCTAGAAGCGTGGGTAAAACAAAATGGTTGCATCAGTTTGCCAATGGCGATCGCTTGGTTGAAACAGCTAACGGAAATAATCGGTTATCTACACGAACGAAACTACTTCCATCGGGACATTAAACCCGTCAATATTATTGTCGATCGTAAAGGTAAATTATTTCTAATCGATTTCGGATCCGTCCGTAAAATTAGTTCGACTTACATTGTTAAAGAAACTGCTCGTTCGGTGACAAAAATCGTCTCTTCTGGTTACGCACCCGCCGAACAAATTCGCGGTCGTGCTGTCCCGCAATCGGACTTTTTTGCATTGGGACGAACGATGGTCTATTTACTAACAGGTATTTTCCCCGATTGCTTGCCAGAAAATGATGATTGGGAACTGGTTTGGCGCGATCTCGTTCCCGATCTTGACGATAACCTTGCCGATCTCATCGATTGGTTGATGGCAAGTTTACCTGTGAATCGTCCTCAAACTGCCGAGCAAATTTTACAGAAAATCGACAATATTTTAGGATTTTCTCCCTCGCAACGGCTGCAACTTCCTCCTCTGAATCGATTAGGAGTGCTATTTGCCAGTACCTTGATTGCAGCGATGGTAATGGGGGTGCGGTGGACGGGGATTTTACAGCCGATCGAACTGCTTGCTTACGATTTCATGATGCGATCGCGTTTACCAGAACCGATGGACGAAAATATTTTTGTTGTCGAAATTACTCAAGACGATCTCAATAAGTATAATAGCGGTGGTAATCTCATTGATGACATTACCCTTGCCAAAGCCATTAAAGCCGTAGAAGCACATCAACCCAACGCGATCGGGGTTGCTATTCATCGTGGCGAAGAACGCTGGGATGGGAGAGAGGAATTGATGTCAGCATTTCAAAATGAGGCTATATTTGGTTTGTGTTCTTATACTTCTGAAAAACCAGATTTCGAGCCGCCATCGCAGTTTTCTTCAGAGCAGATTAGGAATCAATTAGGATTTAGCGAATTTCTGTCTAAAGATGGAGAGGCTGTCATTCGTAAACAGCTTTTATCATACAACTCTGACTCAGTTTCTACTTTTTGTAAAACCAGTCATAGCTTCAGCTTGAAATTAGCATACCAATTTCTATCTAATAATGGTATTAGTTTTTTTAAGTTGGTTCCCCCCAATAATGAGTGGAAAATCGGAAGAGTTCGATTTCAAAAGGCATTTCCTCGTCATCGTGGTTTTCATTTATCAAAAGAAGCGATGCCGAATGCGATACTACTTAACTATCGTGCTAATCTTCAACCCGCTCCCTCAATAGATTTACAAACGCTCCTAGAGCCTGGTATTTCTCCCGATTCGATCGCGGGTAAAATCGTTCTTATTGGATACGCACCGGGAGTCACCGGTAAGCTATTTAAAACCCCTTACGGCGAAATGTCGTCGCTGTGGATTTACGTGCATCAAACGAGCCAACTGATCGGTGCTGTTTTGGACAATCGACCTGGGGGGGTGACAAGTAGGGCTGTAAGCTAGGCCAGTTGTGCGATTGAAGG
>CAKZKB010000608.1 GCA_937121005.1 uncultured cyanobacterium
GCTGCTAAAACTGCTGATGCCGGAAATGGAACCATTGCTATCGTAGGTATACTCGACGGAAGTATTGCGACCCGCGTGGAACCACAGGCCCACTTCTTCAGCAAACGCACTTCCTTTCCAATCACCGCCGAGAGCGCTGTTCAAACCGCTAATATCAATAGAAAAGCTCAGTTCGCTCGTATCGCCATCGGTGGTATAGTTAAGGGCATCCGTCCAAGAGCCAAGAAACGGGTTGCTCTGCCAACTGCCGCTATTGTTTTTGCCGTTGTAGGCAAACGCGGTTAGGGTTTCGTTTTGGCCGTCGAGGTAGTAGATGGCATATTCGAGAGGGTCGTTTTTGGGATTGGGGCCATCGCTGATAACCAGCCAACCGCCATCAATAAAGTTGCTGCCTTGCTTGGTAAATAACGAAGACCAGTTGAGGGTTTGCGTGGCTTCGTTGTAGCTGACCGAGATTTCTTCGTAGATACCGTTGGTATCGTTGACTCCGATGGGCCGGCCATCTACATTATAGCAGGCTGCGCACTTGTTGTTATCGATTCTCGTGACATCGTCGCGATCGAACTCGTAGGAGTATTCGTAGAATCCCCCAGCCCGTGCGGGAGCGATCGCGCCGAAGCCCAAGACAGCAGTGCTAGTCAACAATCCGGCGGTCAGAAGTTGTTTGACGTTCATACAAGGAAGAGCGATATAGTACAGTTCTCATAGTGTCACAGCCCGATCGTCCTTTAGATAGAGTTACAGTAAAGAAAATTGCTAGATTTGTGAAGTTTTGGTAAAGATGTGCGGCCTTCCCGATTCCGATCGTCGCAAATTTAGTTAATTAATGTTAAGATGAGGCGAACGGTTTCAGTTTTTCGTCACCCGATCGCCGCTTGCGGGCAAAGGGCACCACATTAGCACTGCTGCTTTCGCGGGCGACGCGCACCAACAACCCCGCCGAGACTAAACTGGCAATAATCGAACTGCCCCCATAGCTAAACAGGGGGAACGGTAGCCCCGTTGTCGGCAGTACGCCGATCGCCACCCCCATATTAATAGAGGCTTGCCCGACTAAGAGGACCATGGCTCCGATCGCGATCGACTGGTGCACCGGGTGCGGTGTCTTCAAGGCCACGCGCAGGGCCAAAGTCGCATAAGCGGCTAGCAGCAACAACAGCAGTATACCGCCAACGAACCCGAACTCCTCAGCGAACACGGCGAAGATAAAATCGCTGTGTTGAATGGGTAAAGCGGCCAGTTTGCGTTCGGAGAGTCCGAACCCCTCGCCGAGTAAGCCGCCCGATCGCACGGCGAACAGGCTTTGTAGCAGTTGGTAGCCGTCGCCGTCGGGGTTGGCAGCCGGGTTGAGAAAGGAGAGGACGCGCCGTCGCTGGTACTCGTTGATGCCCAAACTGGTGGCTGCGAGGAGGGTTCCGCCGATCGCGGTTCCGCCTAACAAGGGGAATGGCAGCCCCGCCGCCAAGGCCATCAACCACAAGGTTAACCCGCACAGGGCCGCCGTACTCAAGTTGGGTTGCATTAAAATCCCGAAGAGAACGGCCGCAAACAGGCCGATCTGGGGCAGGCGATCGCGCCACTGCTGGCGGTTCCAGCGTCCGAACAACTTCGCCCCCTCGAGTACCAACAGGGGTTTAATCAACTCTGAAGGTTGAATAGAGACCAAACCAATGGAGATCCAGCGCGTCGCCCCGTTAGCGCTGGTGCCCATTCCCGGTATTAAAATTAACCATAGCAGTCCTAACAGCACCCACAAGCCGCCTCGAGACAGGCCCAACAGATAGCGCAAGGGCATCCGAACCGCGATCGCGAAACCAATTAAACCGACGATCGCCCAAATGGTTTGCCGCTTGATATAGTACAGTCCGTCGCCCAATTCGACGCTGGCGCGAAAATAGGAAGCCGAAAACAGCATCACCAAACCCGCCGCCAACCACAGTAGAGTTAGCCAGCGCAGCGATCGCGCTTCCCAAGCCCAAGTCTTGCCCGCCATCAAATTACAAATCGTTCTGCGATCTCAGTTTCGGCCAGAACCATTTTAATGCTAAAATGCTCGTCATAGTCACCACTAAATTCTAGGGCAATATTGCGGCTTTGGCGAGACTTGGCTTGCATGACTGCTGTGTCGCGTTCGTCGATGACTTCTAATTTCAAATCCGCAGGCAAGAAAATATCGCCTCGAGTGGGATACACTTGCACGCAAATGTCCACTTCTCGGGACTTCGCCCGAGCGATGGAAACGAACATGGCTAGGCTTTGACCGTGCCGTTGCAAGTCGATAATTTTACCCCGTTCGACTTCGGTTGTGGGACGACTGGCGATGCTAATTCCCCCGGTATTTTTGGAGTGCAACGAATAGGAATTCCGGGGCGATCGCGCCGAAGATAGGACTTCTGGCGGTTGCCAACTGCCTGCAAACGCACCGTCGAACCAGGGCCGCAAATAGGTGAGTTCGCCAGGGTTTGCAGTCCTTTCCACAGCCGCGATCGCCCGCCAAAATCCTTCTAACGGTCTCCATTCTAGGCTTCCGGGCGACCGAAATCCTACAATAGCAGCTTCGGTCAATTCGGGGTTAAACCGCACAGCCAAATCGCCAAGGCGATCGCGTTTGAGTTGGCGCAGTCGGCTAACAAATGATTCCCCTTCAACCACAGGATAGCACTCGACCTCTCCCACATTTTTTAACTTTAATGCTGTGAGTTTCGATCCCGTTTCGTCTAACTTTTCCGTTTCCTGGTTCATGCACTGGCAGTAAAATTCCACTGCTAAAACCGCTAAGGCATAACAATAAGAACGTTTGTCATCCTGGCCTCCAATTAGGGCTGCGGCCCGGTGGCGAATATCGTCGGTAAGCGGTACGGGAAAGCCATCGGTCGTGGCAATATCGACGAAGGGGGATCTATTCATCTTGGCAACCTCCTGTAATCAGTGGCATTGGATGGGGTCGGTTGGGACTTTCTACTTCTCTATCTGTTGAATTAGCCCATTTTTACGGGGATCGTTCCCAATTTTTACAAAAATTTACAGATCGATCTCCGATCTCTTTGAGTATAGAACCTCGCCCCGGTCTAGGTTGGGCGATCGCGACCGAAACGATCGGAGTCTCCTAGCGCGATCGCGTTTGACAATTGTGTGGTATAATTTCCCATAACAAACAAAATCAATCGGTTAGCAGGAAGTCGTAGAGTAACTCAGCCAACTCGTCGCGCAGGCGCAGTTCTTCTTGTCCTTCCCCGGCGGTTCGGGCCAGGGCGATCGCCCCTTCGTAGAAACGTCGCGCCTGGGGCAAGTTCCCCGCCGTACCGTACAGTTGCCCCAGCATTCGCAAAGCCCGAATTTCTTCGATGGGTACGCCTGCTTCGCGGGCCACTTCGACTCGTTCTTCGATCAATTCTAGCGCTCGCGCGTAGCGTCCGACCGTAGCGTGTGCTTCAATTAAACCATCGAGGGCACGAAAATAGTTGGGTAAGTCGATACTAACGCGGGCTTGGCGCAAGGCCGCCCCGAATGCGCCGATGGTGTTGTCGTAGTCGCCAACGCGCCAGTAAACAGCCCCCAAACGGTTGAGGAGGGTGGTTTCTGGAATCGGATCGTCGATCCCTTGATAGAGTTCGATCGCGTTTTCGTAGTGTTTGATGGCTTCGGCCAGATCTCCTGACAAGGCGGCCACCAGGCCCAAATTGCCCAGGGCGATCGCTTCTCCTTCCTGGTTGTCCACCTGGCGGGACAGTTCTAGGGCTTCGGCGAACAAGTTTTGGGCCGGGTTAACAGCCGATCGCCGCAGCAGGACTTCTCCCAGGCGATCGAGAACAATGAGGCGACGGGGAAGATCTTCGACCTCTCTAGCGAGTCCCAGTGCCCGCCGCAGGGCCACTTCAGCCAAGTCGTAGCGTTCGATATCGGCGTAGGCATTACCGAGGGCAGTATAGACGACGGTGAGGGCTTCGAGATCTACGAGGCGATCGTAGATTTGCAGAGCCTCGAGCCAGTTATCGATGGCTTTTTCTAGACTACCACGATCGCGTTGCTCGAATCCAGCTTGCAACAGGCGATCGGCCTCGGCGCGATCGACGGGAGGTTGCAAGTCGGAAAAGGGAACTTCGACTTGGGCGATATAGGGTGGAGGCGACGGGGGCAGCAGAGGAAACACCATCGGCACTAAAGGGAGTGATATCTCGATTTTAACCTGTTCTTGGGGAATTAGGGGTTTAGGGGGATAATCAGTGACCAGTGTCCAGTGACCAGTGACCAGTTTTTAGATTAGGGGTTTGGGGGATTAGGGGTTTAGGGGGATAATCAGTG
>CAKZKB010000609.1 GCA_937121005.1 uncultured cyanobacterium
CCCCCTAAACCCCCAAACCCCTAAGCCCCTAAATCCTTCTTTCCCCTAAACCCCCAAACCCCTAAGCCCCTACCTCCCCTCTACGCGATCGCCACTCCGAGATCCAAACTGCTGACGATCGTCGTCGCACTTTGCACCACGTCTCCCGGTACGCCCGTGACGACGACCAATTGCGCCCCGGTACTGATTTGTTGTACTACAGTATCAGCACCGATGGGGACGTAAGCGAGATCGGTGGGGGCAATTTCGCCTGCTAGGATCAAGCGATCGCCTTCAGCCGGATTGAGATCTGCAACGCGATCGGGCGCACCCACAGCCGTCGCCGGCCGGACAATGAACGCATCCGCACCCGGCCCGCCGATCAGCAGATCTTCCCCAAAATCACCCAACAAATAATCGTTCCCCTCGCCCCCGATCAGCATATCGTTATCCTGACCGCCGCGCAGGAAATCGTTACCGCCATCGCCGTTAACGGTATCGTTGCCTTTGTTTCCGTGCAAGATGTCGCTACCGTCGCCACCATTGATCAGATCGTCGTCTCGACCTGCCCGCAGCAGATCGGATCCCGCACCGCCCGAAATGGTATCGTTACCCTGGTTGCTGTAGATGATATCGTTCTCTGCCGAACCCGCGGCCACATCGTTACCGCCGAGTAACACGGCCCCAACTGGAGCCCCGGCACGAAACTCGGGGGTTATGGTGAGATTGTCGTCCGCCTCGGTAAACAGGGCAAACCCTAACGGCAAACTAGCAAAGTTGAGAACATTGTAGAAGTTGTTGAGATCGGTCACATCGGTGACGGCGGCGGAGACGCGGGAGGGGACAACTCCGCTAACAATGCGGGCTGCTTGGATGCGATCGCCCTGTTGAATTTGGTCTACAACCTCCAAACCGCCGACGACCCCCCCAAAGGTCGCAAAGTCGCCATCGAGAAAGGTGTTGTTGCTGAGGTTAATGAAAAACTGCGATGAGGCCGAGTTGGGATCCGACTGTACCCGCGCCATGGCAATGCTACCCCGGACGTTACGCAAAGCAGGAGGTACGGTAATGCCAGCTTGGTCGAAGGTTTGCCCGATAACGGGAGTTTCCGCGCCTTGGGGGAGAATTTCTAAGGGGATGAACCGTTGCTGTCCCGTCGCCGGATCGATGAAGCCTCCCGATCCGAGTTGCGAAGGGGGAAAACCGGGAATCGTGCTTTGGGGATCCCCCGCTTGGACGACAAAGGGGTTCGGTTCGCGGACGACGCGGTGAAAAGAAATCCCGTCGTAGAAGCGTCGTTCGACGAGATCGGCAAAGTTTCCCGCCGTGATGGGGGCGTTGTCGCCATCGAGAAACAGGGCGATCGGCGCGTTATTGACGACGACGATCGCGATCGCACCACCGGGAAGTTGGGGGAGATTATCCATGGCAGGCCAAAAATGCGGAGACGACAGCTATTGTAGCGAGAATCTGCCCCATCGGGCGCGACAACCTTCACCGACCCAACTTGCGTCTCGAGACCGATCGCGATCGCACGGCTGCATCCCCTGGTCGGCCAGCCTTTTGGACTTTTAGGTTCCGCCACCGGAAAACTCGTCGAGGAGGCGGACCTCAAAAACGTCTCTCATTTGCTGAATTCGGTTGCGGGTATTATCGAGTTGCTCGCGATCGCGGATATCAATTCCTAGCTCAATAATAGCAGGTTCTCCCAAGTATGTCCTTACTCGAGCACTATGGACGTTGATATTCTTCTCCGTCAAGAGAGACAAGATCTCGTTAAGAATTCCAACGCGATCGACAACCTGTATAGAAACATTAACAGGGTATGTTTGAACTCGATCTGATACGTCAGAAATTTTATTGTTGTTCCAACTGACAGATATCTGCCGATCTTCAGGTATATTCTCCACATTATTGCAGCTTTTATGGTGAATAGAGATCCCTCGCGATCCTCGTGTTATCACACCGACAATTTCATCTCCTGGAACAGGATTACAACAACGAGCTATATGATGTTCTATCCCCTCTAATTCCGTAATATAGTGAGACGATCTCGTTGATACCTTGCTCCGCTTTAAAACTCGAACATTATCTTTAGAAGAAGATTTTTTCAGTTCTTTAATGACTTGCTGCTTCATAGACTCTTTCATCTTTTTTCCACCCAAGTTATCACTTAGAGCATCGAAATTGATATAGCCAAATTTTTCCGCTATGGATTGTAATTCCTCAGAATTTTCCTCACTTAAAATCAAATCTGTGTGACTTACGCCTGTTTTGACTAAAGCTGCTTTTAGATAAGCCTTGCCAATATTAATGTTGTCCTCCTTTTGAAATTGTTCGTAAGCCTTTAAAACGCGATCGGGTTTGACTTCCTGTCCTCCAACTGCTGACAGCAAGTCTTCTAAATTTTTATAATTATACTTTTGAGCAACCTCTCTCATGTATTGAGATTTCACTGCCTGTTCCAGCGAGTTTTTGCTGCCGAACTCTTTCTCTAGAAGAGAGCGTCCACGAGATATATTTTGTTCTTTGTAATAACGCTTGTGCCATTTTTGAATTGATTTTGCTGCATGGGAAGTCGCAACAAACTCTAACCATTCCAATCGAGGAACAGCATTTTCCTGGGTAATTATCTCTACAATATCTCCATTTTTCAAAGGTTGATTTAAAGAAACCATTCGATTATTAACCTTCGCACCAGCACAATGGTTGCCTAGGTCTGTATGAACATGATAGGCAAAGTCAACTGGAGTTGGAAAATGTTTCGATATCAGATCTACACTTGAGTCTTCCTTCTTTGAAGTTTGGTTTTGCGAAGCTGCTTTGGAACGCGATCGAGTGAGCCGAACAATTTCACAGTCTGGAGTAATTGCATAAATCTCTGATTCTGTATTTAGTGTTTTCAAACCTTCTTGTATAGAAGGTACATCTTGACTTGAGATCGCCTCTTTTAGATCGATAAAAATACGATCCTTCTGAGTTGCCTTTTTAGAAGTTCCAGATTCTTTATATTTCCAATGAGCAGCAGCGCCATATTCGGCTAACTGGTGCATTTCAAAAGTGCGAATTTGAACTTCAAGCTGTTTTCCATCGGCACCAAAAACTACAGTATGAATTGACTGATAACCATTAGATTTTGGATTAGCAATATAATCCACCAACTCTCCTTCTTTACGACGATAAGTCGGTGCTTGAGGAAAGTTTTTTTGGATAGCATTCAAACTGGTATAACAGTCTGTCACTGATTGACATATAATCCGTATGCCAACTAAGTCATAAACCGTATTAAACCAACGATCGAACTCTATCCAGTCCGGTTCATTGTCATTATTTTGAATATTTTCAATATTGGGAATAATAGTTTTGAAAAAATCATCCATAGTCAAGTTCTCGGTCTTGAGATTATGACCGTAGCAATAAAGTTGCTTCATCTTATTATAGGTGCTGTAAATTCCCTTACTCCTACCCTGAACGTTAAATGTTTCTTGAACAAGCCCTTCTTCTAACAGTAGTTCCTCTAGGAGAGCGATACACTCTTCTATGTAGTTTTCGCGTTCCTGACGGGTTTCTGAAACCAACTGAGCTATATGACGATAGATCTGAGGATGTATTTCCTTAAAAGAAAAATCTTCTAATTGCCATTTAACTCGCCATAATCCTAGTCGGTTGGCAATTGGCGCAAATATTTGAAAGGTGTCTAAAGCAAATTTTTCAAATTTTGTATCAAACTTGCTTTTGTATTTGAGCTTTGATAGTCGATAGACAAGCTCGATGAACAAAGCACGAATATCTTGTAGATAACGGACGATCGTACCCGAAATAGCATTTTCAATTTTATTAGGGTCGTTACGATCTAAATCAAGAAATGGATTGCTTTGTGATGTTGTTAAAGAATACTCTAAAAGTTCTTTGATCTCCGAAGAAAATCCATCAATGGAATCAAACATCTCCGAAGTTTTCTCTTCAATTATATCCCGACACTCTTGATTGCTTTTGCATATAGCATACAGTAAACCTGCCACTGCAAGTTCTTTGTCTGATGAAATATTATCCAAAGTTTCAGCAACAAATCTTCCTCGCGAATCTACCAAAGAATTAACAGCATTGCTGAAGGCACGATCGCTACTTAAACGAGTCGTGAGAAACTGAATAGTGTCTCTGTACAGAATGGAATCACTTAGCATCAGTTTTGACCTCCTTCAATCTTGCAAGCTATTGGTTTACTACGGTAATCCCATAAATCGTTGAAATATTTCACAAAGGTGAAATAATAGGTTTGATTCAAAAAGTTGCCTTCATCATTTTTCTGGAAGAGCATTATAGGCGCATTTTCAATCGATCTGTAATCAACATCTCCTTGTACGAAAACTTTACCGTCTACTACGATCAAATTCCAAAGATAAGGTTGATCGTGCCCTTGAGCTTCTATCTTTGATTTAAAGCCATCAACTTTTAAGGACTCAATTTTAGCATGAAGTCTTTCTATTTTGGTTTTAAAAGTTTGCTTCCTAGTACGAATGTACTCCTCATCCAAAACTTCACTATCTTGATTGGTTTTCTTCCTTGTTGCCCTAAGTTTAAGATTGTAACCTGGGTCGTTGTAGTAGGGATTATCCAGTGCGGGGGCTAAAATCTTAATACTATCAGGTAAGCGGTAATTACCTTCTTGATATTTGGAGATCATTCGATCTAAGATTTCACCTAAAATATTATCGCTCCCTAGCAATCCAGTCTCGCAGTGAAGCAAAATCTTAATTTCTTTGACCCCTGTTGCTAAACAACACTTCATCATCTCTTCCTGTGATGCCTTCATATTTTCCCAAACATGAATCAGCCCTAACCGATGGGGCAAGGATGAAAAACTTTCCTTTTGAAGTTTCTGGATTGCATCTTGAAATTTCTGAATTTCCCCTTGAAGCTGCTGTTTTTCTTCCTCAAGTTGCTGGTTTTCATCTTGAAATTTCTGAACTTCCCCTTGAAGCTGCTGTTTTTCTTTCTCAAGTTGCTGGTTTTCATCTTGAAATTTCTGAACTTCCCCTTGAAGTTGCTCTTCTTTTCGACGTAAGCTACCGTTTTCTTGTTGAGTTCTCTTGATGTTTTTCCAAGTTTTAAATATAACATAAACCGGAACTCCAACAAACAACACAGAAATCACAAAACAAGCTAACCAAATTAGCTCCTCTGACGGCTCCGACATACCAATTAGGGAGAAAAAACGGACTACGGAATCTGTGAAAATGGCTGGAGCTGCAGTTGCTAAAAATGTACCTACTAAGCTAGATGCTACACCATAGAGAAATTCGGGAGAATAGAGAAATTCGGGAGCAAGGTGCTTTCGATCGCGATCGTTTGTCATTGAGCTTGCTCCTAAATTCTGTCAGGACTGATTTTACTCCGCTATATTATAGCTTACTCAGTAGGAGATCGCTAGCTCTCCTCAAAATCGAAAGGCTGGATTCCCTGTGCGACCAACTTTTTCGAGGTTCCCCCACCCGAGGCCTCGTGAAGGCGGCGAACGTTGAGAACGTCACTCATTTGCCGAATTTGGGTACAAGTGCGATCGAGTTGAGCCCGATCGCGAATGCCAATTCCTAACTTAATGACGGCAGGTTTTCCCAAATACGTCCGCACTTGGGCGCTATGAACGTTAATGTTATTATCCTTGAGACGCGAAAGAATGTCGTTGAGAACGCCAACGCGATCGATAACTTCAATAGACAGATCCACCGGATAGGTTGCTGTCGCCTGTTTAGATTGGGGTTCGCTACGGTTCCAACTGACAGGAACGATGCGATCGCCCTCGACTTTATCCACATTAGAACAGCCTTGGGCGTGAATGGAAATCCCCCGCGATCCCCGCGTCACCACGCCGACGATCGCGTCTCCCGGTAGGGGGTTGCAACATCCGGCGATGTGGTGCAGCAATCCTTCCACCCCAGATATGGGATACTGAGCGTCAGACTTGGCGATCGCTTTGGCATCGGGAGCCATTACCGGACTTTCTTCGGGAACGGGTTCGATAGGTTGTTGGGTTTTAACGGTATCCCGCAGGCGGTTGACGACTTGGTTGAGGGTGACTTCACCGTAGCCCAAACCCGCGAGCAAGTCTTCAACGGTATGATAGTTGCAGCGTTCGGCTGTCGCTTGCATGGGTTCGGATTTCAGCAAGGCCTCGAAGCCATTTTTACCGACTTCTTTTTCGAGCATTCCTCGGCCGCGGGCGACGTTTTCTTCCCGGCGCGATCGCTTGTACCATTGGCGAATGCGATGGCGAGCGCTATTTGTCACTACAAAGTTAAGCCAATCCAAGTTCGGATGGGCGTTTTTCTGAGTCAAAATCTCGACAATATCGCCATTTTCTAAGGGCGTTTCTAACGGAACCATGCGCCCGTCGATTTTAGCGCCCGCGCAGTGATTTCCGACTTCGGTATGGATGCGATAGGCAAAGTCAACCGTCGTTGCCCCTCGGGAAAGTGCCACCACATCGCCATCGGGGGTAAAGACGTAAACATCATCTTCAAACAGGTTTTCTTTGAGGTTGTCGAGATATTCCTGTGCGTCTTTGAGATCGCTTTGCCACTCGAGCAGTTGTCGCAACCAAGTAAATTTCTCGTCTTCGTTGGACATGGGCGACAAACTCGCGCCAATTTCTTTATACTTCCAGTGGGCAGCGATGCCGTATTCGGCGATCCGGTGCATTTCAAAGGTGCGAATTTGGATCTCGATGGGTCGCCCAGTTTTGCCGATCACGCCCGTATGTAAGGATTGGTAGCC